>JAPUIN010000122.1 GCA_027297005.1 Acidobacteriota bacterium | reverse complement strand
ATCGACACGCTGGCCGCTGAGTGGCCGGTACGCACCAACTACCTCTATCTGACCTACCACGGGCAGGAGGACGACATCTCGCCCCCTCCTGCGGGACGGCGGGTGATGATCCTCGGTTCCGGCGCTTATCGGATCGGGTCTTCGGTGGAGTTCGATTGGTGCTGTGTCAACGCGGCAGCGGCGCTCCGTCGCATGGGTTATGAGCCGATCGTCGTCAACTGCAACCCCGAGACGGTCTCCACCGATTACGACATGGGGCACACGATCTATTTCGAGGAACTGACATTCGAGCGTATTCAGGACATCTGGAGAAAGGAGAACCCGCTGGGGATCCTTCTCGGGTTCGGAGGCCAGATTCCGAATAACCACGCGCTGGACTGCGCGGGCGCGGGGATCCGCGTTTTCGGAACTCATCCACGGGACATCGATCGGGCGGAGGATCGCCATAAATTTTCCACGCTGCTCGACCGGATGCGGATTCCGCAGCCTCCCTGGATCGAGGTGGCCTCACGACGTGAGGCACGGAATTTCTCGCAGCGGGTCGGGTACCCGGTCCTGGTGCGGCCGTCCTACGTTCTGTCGGGGGCGGCCATGAGAATCGCCAGCGATCCAGCGGGCCTGGACGCCGCCCTGCGCGGGGCGGCGGAGGTCTCGCGATCGCATCCCGTGGTGATCTCGAAATTCATCGAGGGGGCCAAAGAGCTGGAGGCGGACGCCGTGGCAGTGCGAGGGAGGCCGCTGGCCATTGCGGTGACCGAGCATGTCGAGAACGCGGGCGTGCATTCAGGTGACGCAACTGTCGTCTTCCCTCCGCAGAAGATCTATCTCGAAACTGTGAAGCGCGTCCGTGAGATCACGGCCGCCCTGGCCCGGGGATTGAACATCACAGGGCCCTTCAACGTCCAGTTCCTCGCGATCGATAACGAGGTGATGGTCATCGAGTGCAACCTGCGAGCCTCACGTTCGTTCCCGTTTATCTCCAAAGTCAGCGGCGTCGATTTCGTCGATCTGGCAACCCGGGCGATGATGGGGGCCGAAGTTGAGGAGGTGCCGGAGTCTCTGTTCGATCTCGATCATGTCGGCGTGAAGGCTCCGCAGTTTTCCTTTTCGCGGATCAAAGGGGCCGATCCGGCACTGCGGGTTGAGATGGCCTCCACGGGCGAGGTCGGATGTCTGGGCGAGGACCTGCCGGAGGCTTTCCTCAAGGCGATCCTCGCCGCCGGGTTCCGGCTGCCCGAGCGTCGGCATGTCCTGCTCTCGATCGGGACGATCAAGGACAAGACCCGGTTCCTCCCGCAGGCGCGGGCGCTTCGCGATTTAGGTTTCACCATCTACGCGACACGGAATACGTCGCGCTTCCTCAAAGAGAATGGTATCGATAGCATCCGCCTGTACAAGATCCAGGAACGGCGCCGGCCTTCGCTGCTGGACTACATCACGCCGGGCAGGCTCGATCTGATCATCAATATCCCGGCAGGGTACGATCGCCGCGACCTGACCGACGGGTACATCATCCGGCGGCGAGCGGCAGATTTCGGCATTCCGCTCATCACCAACGCGCAACTGGCGGAGCTGTTCATCAAGTCGATCGGGTTGAAGCGGTTCGAGGACCTGAAGCCGGAACCGTACGATCGATACCTGCCCGGTCCGAATCCTCACCCTGGTAACGGGAAGGTGAAGGATCGCTCCGCTCTGGAGTCACCGGCCGGGACAGGCCGCCGGAGATCCCTGCGTGTCACAGGCCGGGGGAAACGAGCGACCCCTTCCTGAGAAACACTCAGGCGGTTCTCGCCTGCGCGTCGATGAGGTCGATGATGCCGCGCTCGCGCAGCTTCTTGAACGCCCGGAGCGCATCGACTTCGCGCAATGGGCTGATGCTGATGATTGAACGGAGATCCCAGGAGCCGTTCACTCGGCTGACAAGGAAAACCTCCTCGGGGCTGAGATCGAACCCGGTCAGCGATTCCACCGGACGACGCAGGATCGGGATCTTCTTAGGGGGAAGGTAATGACGATAGGCCCGTTCGATGAAGTGCTCCTCCGCCACCTGGATAAGGGCATTCATCTCGGGATTCCGGCCGGTGGCGCTGCTTACCTTCTCGAGAATGGTCAGAGCACCCTCGGGGTCACCGCTCTTGATCAGCTCCTTGGCGGCCGCCATTAACGACTGAGGCGTGTCGGCGGGTGGTCGCCGTCGCTTGGTGGCCGGTCCGGCTGAACGATCGGCGATCACCAGATAGTCCTTCTGAACCATCGCGCAGAGAACCTGTGAAACGTTGAAATCGGACGCATGTGCTTCGAGAATGATCTGTGCGATCGTTCGCTCGCCGTCGACGAGGTCGTAGATTCGTTTGGGAAAGGTCTTCGATGCGAGCTCCTCCGGCAGCTCCCGGGCCGAGACTCTCAGGACGATGTTGTTGTGCGGCAGAACCTGCCGGATCTTCTTGGACGTGTCATAGCGGCGCAGGCCCTCCAGAAGGACTTCCTCGATATTGATCGAGATGAGCACCTGATCGCCCGGCGGGAGTTCCCCCTCCAGAAACTCGAAATCGGCATCCTCCCAGAGGAAGAGGGAGTAAATCGTCTCCTCAGCCTTCAGTCGCAGTATCTCACTGACCTTCGGTTCAGAAACGAGTCCCTTCTTGACGAGGATACGGCCGAGCATCACCCTGGTCTTCGCCTGAAGGTCGAAGGAGTCCTTCAACTGCTGCTCGGTGATGATCCCCTCGCTCAACATGAACTGTCCGAGGAATTCACTCGGATCGTCGCTGAATGATCCGATGATCGTGCCATCCTTGAAGAAGATCTTCTTTTCGAGCGGATCGTTCGTTATGCGGAGGGTCCCAACCTTACGGGCGGCGCCGATCCACTGGAGAAGCTCCGCCAGTGACATCGTCTTCAGATTGCCTTTCAGGCCGTTGGTCGTCATCGCCCCTCGCGGAGCCCGCCCCGGCGGCCGGTCTTCCCTGATGATGAGAGGCCGTACGCTGCACCCGGCGCATCGTCAACTTG
>JAPUIN010000121.1 GCA_027297005.1 Acidobacteriota bacterium | reverse complement strand
CCGACGGGATGCTCCGGCGCCGTGCTCTCCATGGAAGTGCCCGCTCCGAGTGCAACCTCCGCCGGGGCACGGCCGTGGAAGTGGAGCAGCAGCCAGGCGAAACCCCCGAGCGACGCGGCGGCAACGGCCGTGATCGCCAGCGTTCTCGATCGCCGTGGCGATCGCACGATCGCTTTAAAGATCGCTCCCAGCAGGAGGACCGCGGCGAACCCGAGGATGATCGTCGGACCGGAGGGGCGGTCGTACGAAAAGAACAGCCCCGCCGCGCTCACCAGCGTCGCCATGATCCAGCCTGTGATCAACCGGCGCTTGAGATCGTCGAAGAACATGACGGCGAAGACGGACGGTGCGACCAGGTAGCAGAAGACGAGAAGCACCCCGGCGATCTGCACCGACGAAGTGATCACGACGGCGAACGAGAGATAGAAGAGGAAGTCCCAGAACCGGACGGAGACCCCCTGCGCGTAAGCCTCCTCGGGACGGATCGAGATCTGTAGAAAGCGCTTTCGGAAGATGAAGTGAAAGAGGCCGATCGCGGCATAGAGGATCGCGGTCTTTATAATCTGCTCCGGGGTGACCCACACGATGCTGCCGGCGAGCAGATCCTTCAGGTGCTCCGATCCATGGGGAGCGATGTCGGCCAGCAGGATGGCGGCTCCCGTGGCGGTCGCGTAGGTGAGGCCGATGATCGCCTCCTGGGGAACGCGTTCGCGCTGGCTGCGCGTGAGAGCGAAGACGACCGCCGCCAGGACGGCGAACCCGAGCGAGAAGAAGTAGGCTCCCTGCGAGCGCGGATCATGTCCCAGCAGAAACGCGACCGTCGCGCCCAGGGCGGCGATCTGCGCGAGGGCGATGTCCACGAAGATCACCTTGCGGCTGATGACGTGGATCCCCAGATAGACGTGGATGCCGGTCAGGATCAGGCAGGCGAGAAACGGCAGAAACAGAACCTGGATTTGTTCCAGCACGGAGTCTACCCGTCACCCTTCGCATCGGCGGCGGTCAGGGCGCTGTGGATCCGTCCGATCACATGGTTGATCAGGCCGATGTAGTCTACCGCTTCCCTCACACCGCCGACCTCGAGGGGGAGCGTGATGACCGTCGCCCCCGTGCGCTTCGCCAGATACTCGGTCGATCGGTGCTCCACGAAGGGGCGGGTCAGGATCACCCGCGCCTCGCCCCGCTCCAGCCGCCCTACCAGATCTTCAATATGCCGCGCGGATGGCTGGATCCCCGGCTTCGGTTCCACGTAGTCGATCACCTGGATGCCGAAGCGGTTGGCGAAGTACGACATGTCCTTATGGTAGGTGATGACCGCCCGGTTCCTGACGTCGCGCATTCGGCCGAGCCACCCTCCGAGTCGATCTTGCAGAGGGGATCCGCTGATCACCGTCGTCTCGAGGAATGCGTCGAGGGTTCCGTTCGCCGCCTCGCGCGCCAGTTTGGATCCGCCGACCAGGTCGCTCAGATCCTTTCCGAACATCGCTTCGTGAAGGCGCGTGACGAAGCGCCGCCGTCCCTCTTCGTACAGCTCCGCCGACCCGGGATCGGCCCTCGCGAGGGCGGCGGAGATCGTTCCGGCGACGTTCGCGGCGTTGAGCGGATCGGTCAGGTAGTGCGGGTTTCCATAGGGATGAACGTCCCCCTCTGCCCGGGTGAGGACGGCCGGAACCTCGATGACGTTGATGCCGGTCGAGCAGTCGACGTACCCGGAGCCTCCCGGAAGAAATCGATTGGTGCGGGCCCCCTGTGCGAGAAGCGGCACCCAACCGATCTCAAGGTCGAGACCGTTGACGAGCAGAAGCCGGGATTTCCGCAGCTTGACGATATAACTCGGTTTCGGATCGACGAAGTGGGCGTCCTGAATGGCCGAGGCGAACGTCGTGAGCCGGATCCGCTCCCCGGCGATCTCCAATGCGATCGAACCGAGGTTCGGGAGGGTCGCCACGACCCCCACCCGGTCGTCTCCGGCCTGCGCCATCAGACCCGCGCAGAGAAGGAAGAGGAAGGACGCGATGACGACACGGTCGATCGGTCTCATCATGACGGTGTCTTCCTCTAATACTCGTGCGCCGCGTGGGCGCCGATGGAAGGGATCCACTCGATGAAGATTTGAGTGTCGTCCCTCTCGTTGTCGAAAAGAGATGCGGCTGAAGGGTTGCGCCGCGTGAGCTTAATCTGGAAACGGATCTCCTGAAATTCGGATGGCTGGAACCGCAACAGGGTCGAGGCGGCCCACTCGCGCTGCCGGTCGTCGTGGGGGAACTCCAGTTTGTCGTAACGGGCGCCAGCGCGCCAGCGCCGGGCGAACTGCCACTCCACGTAACTGTAGCCGCCCAGGCTCTCGACCCGCTCGCGGCCGAGCGCCATCGGATCGACGAGGAACTCGACGTCCCGGCGGTTTCTGAGCAGCTCCGTCTGCCAGAGGAACGAGCGGTAGACGTTGAACCCGACGGGACGCCACTTGTAGGTGATGTCGAGACCGAAAAGTCGCGAATCGAAATCGTCCTCGGGCGGCGGGCCGGAATAGATCGGCAGCGCATCGATCGTCTCGAGGAGCGATTCAGACGCCCCGGTCCGGCCCCAGGCGCCGGTCGCGCCGATCTCCAGCGTGCTGTTCGCCGTCGTGTCGAAGAACGCCTTGAGGTGCTCCAGATACATCAGCTCCCTGTCGTTGCTGTTGAAGCTGGGTCCTGCGGTGGCCGATCCGACCTCGGTGATTGATTCGAGATAAAGATCCCAGGGGTTCGGGATCAGCACGCTGAGTGACAATCCGTCGCTGGTCAGGCTTTCTTCCCCCAGGAAGCTTTCCAGCGCGTTTGGAAGATCGGTGGTGAA
>JAPUIN010000120.1 GCA_027297005.1 Acidobacteriota bacterium | reverse complement strand
AGCGCTCGCGCGAGCGCCGCGACGTTTCCGGCCGATGCCCCGAGAAACGCATCGGCGACTCGTGCGTGAGTCTGAAAGATCTCCCGGATGCGGGCGGCGGCACCGGATCCCGCCACGGATCGGCTCGAAGATCGTGTGGGCATTCAATCTCTCCGCTTCACCTCCCCTCCGGGGGGGCGGAAGCCGGCGCATTATATATGGATGCTCAGGGTTTCCATGCAATCAGGCCGAGCATTCGTCCCGCGCGCTCGCCGTCCCGCCGATGCGACTCGAACCGGTCCCCCCAGCACATCGTGCACCCGGAGAGTTCCTCGATGCCGGCCCTGGTGACGCCGGCCCACAAGGCCTGAAACCGGTTGGCGGCGGGAAGGTCGATCCGAGTCCCGCGATCGTCACGGATGCAGGAGCCCATTCGCGGGTCGCTCGTCAGAAACAACTCGACGACATCCGGGCCGACTTCGAAGCAGCAGGGCCCGATGCAGGGGCCGATGGCAATTCTCAGCTCTGCCGGATCGGCGCCATACGTCTCGCCGAGCGCACGGATCGCGGCGGGCAGGACTCCGGCCACCGTGCCTCGCCAGCCGGCGTGCACCGCGGCGATTGCGCCTGAGCGCTCATGACAGATCAGGATCGGCACGCAGTCGGCCACCCGGATCGCGATCGCGATCCCGCGGTGATCGGTGATGAGGGCGTCCCCCTGCTCGCGCCGATCTCCAACCGCCGCGCGGCCGTGGCCGGTGACATGGATGGTCGACCCATGGATCTGCTGGAGAGAATGGATCGGGAGACTGGAACCTACCAGATCGCTGAGAATGGCGAGCGGTTCGGATCCGCGAAGTGTGAACGCGTGGCGCAGGCCGTGGATCTCCGACAGGACCGAAGCCTCGAGCCGACGTCCGGCGCCCCGTCCGACCGGATCCGGGAGCCCGGGAATGCTCGAAAGGGGAGGCGCGTTCACGGGCGGGAGTCTAGGCGAGCACCTGTCCGCTTGACAAGGGCGGGCCGTTGAGGGCAATCTATCGGACCGCTCGAGCGAGAAATGGTGCCGTGATGTTGCGGTGCTCGCTGGTGGGCGGGAGGCTCGAGGCCTCGCCCTAATTTTTTTTGTTCGCGTGTGCGTTTCCCCTGCGCGAGCACGGTCCGCGGCCGGGTCAGTTCGCCACGCCTCGCGCCGGGGAGGTCGTATTGTCCGGGACATTTTCGATTGCCGCTGGATTTGGTGGACCGGCGGGCAGTGTCTGGATGCAGCCGCTCCTGCTCCTCGCCTTTTTCGGCATCATGTACTTCATCCTGATTCGTCCCGCGCACAAGCGCCAGAAGACGTTGCAGAGCATGCAGGACTCGCTGACCAGCGGCGCCCGGGTCGTGACCTCGGGAGGGCTCAAGGGGACGGTCGTGAGAGTGGAGAAGGACAGCGTCAAGCTTCGCATCGCGGAGAAGGTGCAGGTCGATGTGACGCGAAGTTCCATCGTCGGTCGCGAGGACGGGGAGGCCCCGTCCGGATAGTCCCCCGACACGGTGTCGGGAATCCTGCGCCCCGCGTTATCCCATGTCCGCCCATCAGTCGGGAGTTCAATGCACGGCCTGGACATTCGAATCCGTCTCGTCATCATCGCAGCGATCGTCGTCATCTGTGTCTTCGTCGCCTTCCCGCCTCAGGAGAAGGTGAATCTCGGACTCGATCTGAAGGGGGGCATCCACCTCGTCATGAGGGTCCACACCGACGATGCCGTCAAGGCGGAGATCGATCTGTCGATGGGCCGGATCCGGGCCACCCTCGCCGAGGAGGGGATGGAGCCGGCTGACGTGCAACCTGACGGGCTCGACGCGATGGTCCTCACGGGGCTCGATCCGGGACGTATCGGTGAGGCGCGCGATCTCCTCCGCCAGCAGTTTCCTCAGTTCCGTGGAAGCGATCAGGGGAACGGCAGTTTGCGTCTCCAATTGACGCAGCAACAGGTGGCCGCTACGCGCGATTCGACCGTTCGCCAGGTGCTCGAGACAATCCGTAACCGGGTCGACAAGTTCGGTGTGGCCGAGGCGACGGTTCAAAGGAAGGGGGGATTGGGGCCCAATGCGGATCGCATCCTGATCCAGCTTCCGGGTGTCGAGGATCCGGAACGCGTGAAAGATCTGATCGGGTCGCCGGCGTTTCTCGAGTGGAAGCTCGTCCGCGTTCCGCCGGGTGTGACTGCCGAGCAGTTCAGTCCGGCCTCGAGCCCCGAGGCGATCACAGGGTGGTTCGGCGGGGTCCTGCCCGAGGACGTCGAAATCCTTCCCCAGGACAGGATCGGGGCCGACGGTCAGCCGATCACTGTCTACTGGCCCGTGACGCGCACCTCCCCCGTGACCGGCAACGATCTGAAAAACGCTCGTCGCGATGTCGACAATTTCGGCGGGGCTACGGTCAACTTCACGCTGACGCCGGATGCCGGGCGACGTTTCCGGGAGATCACGAGAGACAATCGCGGTCAGCTTCTCGCCATCGTTCTGGACCGGAAGCTCATCTCGGCTCCGGTGATCCGGGCGGTGATCGCGGATCAGGGCGTGATCGAGGGCGGATTCACCATCGAGAGCGCGGAGGATCTGGCGCTCAAGCTGCGGTCGGGCGCCCTCCCCGCGAGCATGGAGATCCTCGAAGAGCGGACCGTCGGCCCGTCGCTCGGCGCCGACTCGGTGCGTCAGGGGATCGTCGCCGCCATCATCGGATCGGCGATCGTCGTCCTTTTCATGCTGGGGTACTATCGTCTCTCGGGCGTCAACGCGGCCATTGCTCTGGCCTTGAACATGCTGATCCTGCTCGCGGCGATGTCCTACTTTCATTCGACGCTCACCCTTCCCGGCATCGCGGGAATCGCGCTCACCACCGGCATGGCGGTCGACGCCAACGTCCTCGTGTTCGAGCGGATTCGTGAGGAGTTGCGCCTCGGACGCACGGTGAAGTCAGCCGTTCACTCGGGGTTCGACAAGGCGTTCACCACGATCGTCGACAGCAACCTGACGACGCTGATCGCCGGGATCTGTCTGTACGGTTACGGCAGCGGTCCCGTGAAAGGGTTCGCCGTCACGCTGAACGTGGGCATCATGGCCAATCTGCTGACGGCCGTGTTCGTCTCACGGTCCCTCTTCGACACCGTGCTGACCCTGAATCCCAGGATCCGCCGGTTAAGCATCTGAGGTCGCCATGTTCCAGGTCTTTCACAACGCCGACTTCCAGTTGATGGGAAGGGCCAAATACTACTTCATGGGATTCTCGGCGCTGGCGCTCGCCGTCGCCTTCGGCTCGATGGCGATCCGGGGGTTCAACTTCGGCATCGATTTCGCCGGTGGAACGGCGGTCCAGATCCGGTTCCGCGAGGCCCCGCGGGTCGAGGATCTGAGATCACGACTGGAGGCGGCAAACCTGGGTGACGTCAACATCCAGCAGATCGGCTCCCCCGAGGACAACGAGGTCCTGGTCCGGGTCGAGCAGCAG
>JAPUIN010000012.1 GCA_027297005.1 Acidobacteriota bacterium | reverse complement strand
ACCGAACATTTCCACGGCCCGTTCGAACTGGGCGGATGTGTGGTAAAGGAAGCCGAGGTTGTTGTAAACCTCACCCATCTTCGGATCGATCTTCAGCGCGTTCTGAAACGCCTCGACCGCCTCTTCACCGCGGCCCAGCTTGCTGAGCGCCAGCCCGAGGTTGTTATACGCCTCTGCGTATTCGGGATTCAGATGTGCCGACTGGCGGAAAGAACCGACCGCGGCCTCGAGAGCCCCCCGGTAATAGAGGACCACGCCTCTGTTGTTGAGGTTCTGGGCTTCGTCACGGCGCTTGTGCTTGAGCTCCTGCTGATCGCGCTGCATTTGCGCCTGAATAGCATCCAGCACGGACTGACTCCCCTCGTTGATCTTCCGAAGGGCGGCGTAGGTTCTCTCTGTGTCTCCCTTCACGAGCGTGATCACCTGGGAGAGATTCATCCCCTCGCTCGCGAAGGCGTCGATCTTGCCGTCGATGACGGCCGACACATGCTCGAGCTTCTGCATGGTCGCGCCGACGAGGGAGAGCTCCTCGAGGACTTTCTCCGCCGCCTTGCGTTGCGTCGCGAGCACTTCATCCACCTGGCTCTTCAGCTGCGAGGTAGTCGAGGCCGTCTCCGACATGGTGCGCATGGCATCGTCCTGGCGTGTGGCGAACGTGATGCTCTGCTCCTCCAGCGTCGACCGCAGGGGACCGACGCTCTCCGCCATCATCTTCTCGACCTCGCCGAGGCGGCGCTCCAATTTGTCCGACAGATCGCTGGCGAACGCGTCGAGGCGCTCGCGCACCGGGTCCATGAGACCGCGCATGCTTTCCTCGATGCGGCGATCGACCTGCTCCGTCACGGTGCGCGCCGTCTCGTCGAGACGGCGATCGATATGTTCGGTGATTCTTCGCGCTGTTTCCTCGAGGCGAGCCGGCAGGTCACCATCCTGACGGCCGTCGCTCTCATCGAGACGCTTGAGCACGGAGGATTCCAGCACCTCCTGTCCCGAGACGATGGAGGTGACACGATCCGTGAGCGATTCGGACGATTCGTGCACCGACTCCTGCAGCTTCTCCACGGCCCGCCGCAGCTCCCCTCCGACCTCTTCGAACCGTTTCTCGGCGTCCTCGATGCGCTTGTCCACCTCGACGAATCCGGAGGGCTGCGCCTCGTCCTGCTGCCCCCTCCTCGAAGCGTCATCGGCCATCCGCAGCATCGCGTTGCTGGCCATCATCAGGGAGCAGTCTTTTTCGTCGACGTTGAAGAACCGACATTGCTCGTAAATGCATCCGCGATCGACGGGACGCCCGTCTTCATCTTCCGGCTTGAGTGCCGAGAGCATGGGACAGAGGAGTGTGCTCATGCCGCCTTCCCTTCTCCAAATGTGAGGATCGTCTCGGCCTGAAGGCGACGGCCCCCGCCCATCAGGTCGGAGACGACCATCGCCCGGTAAACGCGTTCCAACGAGGTGCGTAGAGCCGGATCATCAGTGCTCGCGGCTAGGCTCTCGAGGGTCATGGCCGCTGCAGCGTGCTCACCGGCGCGCTCGGCCCCGAACGCCAGCAATGTGCTCGGGCCGAGCGATCTCAGATTTTCGTAGGCGCGCGGGTAGTCGCCCCGCCGCAGGGCCAGCTCGGCATCCAGGCGCAGCGCCACCTCCGGGGTGAAGATCTCGCTGCAGCGTCGGATCTCCGCGGACGCCTCGTCGAGTCTCCCCAGGTCGATGAGGGCCCGCACGCACCGTTCCAGATCGGAACTTCGACGCGATCCGTCCTCGAATCGCTGGCGCATGATCGCCGCCTCCGTTCTCAAGCTGGCGACCTGGACCTGGTGAACGCGCTCGAGGAACTGATTGCGATCCGGTGCGAGGGTCAGTGCCTGCTCGAGATGCTGCCGTGCCGTCTCGTCGTCGTGGCGGGCCAGGTCGAGCCGCCACAGGCGGACGGTCATGGCGAGGCGTTCAGGTTTGGAGAGCTGCCGTTCGCAGGCCTCCTCCAGGAGTTTCGTCGCGTCTCTCTCCCTGCGGGCCGCGATGTAGAGGTCGGCGACGAGGAGCGCTCCGGGGGCGGATTCGGGCGCCTGGCTGCGCAGTTGTTCGGCCACCTC
Source organism: Acidobacteriota bacterium (assembly GCA_027297005.1). Next base: position 3,616 of record JAPUIN010000012.1, on the reverse strand, counting down.
GAGGATCTCCGCGATCATCTGAGGAACAAGGCTGAACGCGCGATCGAGATCCGCACGGGCCTCTTCGATCTGAAGGCGCGATGCGTGGATGCGGCCACGCTCCAGGTAAGCAATGCCGAGATCGGGACGCGCCGTGATGATGAGGTTGAGTCCGGATAGAGCCGTCGAGGACAGCTCGGCATCGGCCCTGGCCGATTCGCCGTAGGCCTCGACCGCGCTCTCGTGATTCCCGGCGCGCAGGCAGGCTGCGGCGAACACGGAGGAGACCCGCGCATTCCCCCGTGCCTGCTTCGAGATCTCCTCCAGACGGGGCAGAAGCTTGCCGGCCAGGGCGGGATTTGCCTCGAGCGCGCGGGCCAGCACATCCGCTGCGGCCTGGTGCTTGCTGCGGGTGGCATGGATGGCGCTGGCCGCCAGATACGGTTCGGCGATCGTCGGCGCTTCCTTTTGACTCTCCTGCAGTCTTCGTTGCACTGATGCGGAGAGCGCAGCGTCCCTGCGAAACGCATTCAGGAACGACCCGGCGCTCCTGGCGTGGAAGCCCAGATGCTGCAGGGCGCGGCCGAGCTCGAAGTGGGCGCGGGCCTCATCCGGCCGCTCCTTGACGATCGTCTCCAGGGGACCTGCGACGTGGCTGGCGTGCTCGGGATGCTCGTTGAGAAGTGTCGAGGCGATCTGCAGGGCCTGATGCATGTCGCGCACTTCCAGGAGGAGCGTCAGGGTCATCAGGCCGGTCTCCGGATCGCCGTGACAGGAGGCCATGAGCCCGCGCAGCTCGGTGAGGACCGTGTCGCGGAGCTTCGGATCGGCGTGGTAGGCCGCGGCAAATGCGGTGCGGGCCTCGGCCGCGCGCCCCTCGGTCGCCATGACCTTGCCGAGGGCCAACGAGGCGAGGGGATGAGTGCCTTCGTCCTGAATCAGCTGATCGAGACGCTCGATGATCTCCCTGACGAGGGTCCGATCGCGGCTGTGGGCCGCGAAGTAACGCTTCGTCGCGTTATCCCGATCCCCCTTCTCCCGCGATGCGTCCCCCATGAGCATCATGACCCGGCCCACCCGCACGTCATCGAGCGTCCGGAGCGCTTCCTCCCCCATCGACAGAACCTGATCGTAGCGGCGTCCCAGGAAGAGAGCCTGAATGAACCCGCAGCGCACCGCCCCCTCGTTCGGGCCTTCGCTCAGGATCTGCTCGTAGCGCGCGAAAATTCGATCGAGCAGGGCCACGTTCACCGCTCCGCCGCTCGACAGCTCCATGAGTGCGGCTTCGTGGTCCCTGCGATCCAGATGGATGAGCGCCAGAAGGTAAGGCACCTCAACGGCACGCGGATCGGCGCGATCGAGTCGCTCGAGAGCGAGTCGTATCTCCTCCATCCGCTCGGGCGCAGATTCCAGAAGATCGCGCAGCGCGGCGGTCGAGGCGGCCGGATCGCCGCCGTGAAAGGCGGCATCCCCCAGGGCGAAGCGGACCGCGCAGGGGAGAGGAGAGCGCGGCTCAAGATTTCTGAGCAGACTCTCGATGTTGGGATACAGGTCGGGAGCGCTCTCGGCGAGAAGTCCAATGGTATGCAAAAATTCAGCGGTCAGGTCGGGCCGCGCGGCGGCCACCGCCTCCAAATGCTCGAGCGCCTGCGGATACTGCTTGAGAGCGAGACAGGCTTCCGCCGCGCCAATGCGTGCATGGGGGAGACCGGGCGCCTTCCCGATGATCCCGGTCAGACCATCGAGCGCTCCGGGCGCCCCGTCGGGCGCCTCGCGTACGAGGTGGCGCAGAACCACGACAGCGCGATCGATCTCCCCCGCGTCGTACTGCATGTCGGCGAGCAGGAGATGCGCCCCGGCCGATTCGGGATGCTTCTCCAGCAGGCTGGTGACCTTCGGGATCATCAGAACATCCTCGGCGGGGGCCGCCTCGCGAGCCCTCCGCATGCAGTGGACCGCCTCGTCGACGCATCCCTCGGCCAGGTGGGAGTCGGCCAGCAGCAACTGAATCCGCGGGACGTCCGGCTGCGCGGCCGCGAGCAGCTCCAGCGACTCGCGAATCGAGCTCAATCCGTCTTCCTCGGCCAGCTGCAGAAGGGTCTCGAGCGCCGCCTGGTACTGCTGGCGCCGAATGAGCGCGCGGGCAAGCAGGCGGCGCGCGGGCAGTCCGTCATCCTTGGCGGCGAGTCCGTGCAGCAACTGGCAGACCTCTTCGAGACAGAGGCCGGCTTCGATCAGGTGGCGCATATCCTCGAGGGATCGATCGCGGGCGCCGCTGGCCAGATGGGCCAGCGCCAGCACCCACCTCAGGCCGGCGGGATCATCCAGGGCCTCGGCGAGGTGGGCCTCGAGGTTCTGCACCATCGACGGTGCGCACGCCCGGTCGGTGTCGAGGGCCGTCTGGAACTGACCCTTAGCATCCTCCGGGCGGCCCGCCTGCAGGAACAGGGCGCCGACGGCGACCCTGAGGGCCGCGTTCTGGTAGTCGCGGTTCAGCAGCGTCTCGAGACGGTCCAGCACCCGCTCGAGCTCTTCGGGATTGACGCGCGCCAACGTGCGGTAGATCTCCGCCGCCGGGGTGTATTCGCGCAACTGTTCGTGGGCGAGCGCCAGGTAGTAGGCCGCGTGAAGCGACGGCTTCGTCATCTTGGCGTCGGGCGCGCCGTTGCGGACGGAATCCCACCGCGACTGATGCCGGATCATCAACCCTTTCAGGCTCTCGTTGCCGGTGCGCGCCATGCAAGCCGCGGCGCTGTTCAGATCTCCCTGTTTGATGAAGTGATCGGCGACGGCGTCGTGCAGGACCGCAACATTCGCCCGTTGCATGCGTGTCTGTTCGATCATCTCGGTGACGCGCTGCAGGGCGTCCTTGTTCCGGCGCAGGATTTTCCGAAGGGTTTCGCCGGCCTCCTGTCCGCGTCCGGCGAGGGTGAGCATCGGGGTCAATTCGAACAGGACCTCGTTGTCTTCGGGGGATCGGGCGTGGGCTTCCTTCAGCACATCGATCGCCTTGGCCAGATCCCCTTTCGAGAACAGGGTGAGTGCTCGGGCGATCGCACGCTGACCGGTGCTCTGGCCCAGGCTCCTGATGATCCCCGAGAAGCCGCCCATCGTGTCACGTCCTTTTCCGCGGGTGGCTCGCCGGGCCCACACGGTGGACCCCTGCAGGCACACGCATTCGCGTGATTAGAAATATAGGTTCCGGCAGGGCCGATTCAAGTTGCGGGGCGCGCCTAAATGATTGTCATCATGAGAGGTCTGCCCGGAACGGCTCACGAGCGGATGGCCAACAGAGCCATGCTGCCGCGGAGCGAACGGGACGCTTTCCACGGGCTGACTGTCCGCCGAGGCGTGCTGCTTTCCTGGACATTCGTGTCCAGCTTCGGCCCCCCCTCGCAATCCTCTGAGCAGCAAGGATTAGGGAGAAGCCCCGCCCTGGTCAGGCCACCGGGTGTTGATAAAACCGACACCTGGGCCCCTTCCCACCCACCCCGATACGGTTTCGTACCGTCCAGCGAACCGCCTGAGTCGTATGAAGTTCTCCCGCCAGCTCACGAAATCGTCGGTGGCAGCCCTCTTGCGAGAGGAAAGGGTGCCCTCAGACCCCATCCGGTCTGGTGGCTCTGGTGGAGGGATT
>JAPUIN010000119.1 GCA_027297005.1 Acidobacteriota bacterium | reverse complement strand
GTGCCGAGCGTGCAGGTCACGAGCGCCTGCGTTTCGCCACGGGTGAACAGCGCCGATCCGTGGGTTCGAGGCAGGACAGAGGTCTCGCAGGTGATCGGACGGATGTCGGTCGACTTCCGATTGTCGAAGCGGCGGCGCTCCTGCAGCAGTTCGCGTCGGGCGATCTTCTTGTGCAAATCGTCGAAGATCCTGGTGGTTGCCTGCCGACGCTCCGGTTCGGCCTCCGGCACGGCCTGGACGATCTCCTCCCGCAGAGTTGCGATCGCCTTGTAGGAATCGATCTTCACCGGGAGCTTCATCGCCTGGTACAAACGATCGGTCCATTCCCCCTCGATCCGCGAGTAGAGATCGGGATCGAGCGTCCGCTCCTTGACCGGCCGTTTCGGCCGGCCGATCTCCCGGCGCAAATCTTCCTGCATGCTGACCAGGGCGCGGGCGTGCTCCTGACCGAACCAGATCCCCTCGAGTATTTCGGACTCGCTCACTTCGCTCGCCCCGGCCTCAACCATCACCACCTCGGTCGCACTGCCGACCACGATGAGATCGAGCCGACTGTTCTCCATTTGCTCGTAGGTCGGGTTCAGGATGTATCCTCCGTCGGTGAGCCCGACCCGCACGGCGGCGATCGGGTTCGCGAGCGGGATGTCGGAGATATGCAGCGCCGTGGAGGCGCCGGTGATGGCGAGGATATCGGGATCGTTGGCGAGATCAGCGGAGAGGACCAGCGCGACGATCTGGGTTTCATACGACCACCCCTTCGGGAACAGGGGGCGGATCGGCCGGTCAATCATACGCGATGTGAGCGTCTCCTTCTCGTTGGGGCGCCCTTCGCGTTTGAAGAAGCCGCCGGGGATTTTTCCGGCCGCATAGGTATTCTCCCGATAGTCCACGGTCAGCGGCAGGAAGTCGACGCCGGTTCTCTCTCGATGTTGCGCGGTGGCGGTGACGAGGACGACGGTGTCGCCGTATCGGACGGTGACCGAGCCGTCCGCCTGTTTGGCGATCCGCCCGGTCTCAATGGTCAGGGTTCGGCCTCCTATTTCGAGGCTGCGCGTATGCATCAAAAACTCTCCTTACATGCGCCGGCATCGAATGCTCCTGGCGGAGGACATTCGAATGCAGCATGGTCCCCCGGGCCTGTCGGCGCGGGGGCGTTCGAAGGAAGGCTCAGTAAGTGAGCGGAACGAAGGAGATCGGTGGTCTGCGGGAGGGTGACCAAGGGCGATACCGGGGTGTTGAGAAGGAAGGGTATTGGGATAATGGGAATAATGAGGCCGTGAAAAATACCCTTGGGCTCCTTCCGGTGTTCGTCCTCTGGTCGGATGGGAATCCTCCCGCTTACGCCGACCCTCTGTTCCGAGCGTCGCCCGGAATCCGGCCTTCCTATTTGCGGATCCCGAGCCTCTTAATCAGCTCTCGATAGCGCTCCGCGTCCTTGTCCTTGAGGTAACCCAAGAGACGACGGCGAGTTCCGACCATCATGAGAAGGCCGCGGCGCGAATGGTGGTCTTTGGCGTGCGAGGTGAAGTGCTCGGTGAGGCCCTGGATTCGCTGGCTCAGCAGTGCGATCTGAACCTCCGGCGACCCGGTGTCGGAACCGTGGGTCCGGTACGATTCGATGATCTCAGTCTTACTCGCCTTATCGAGGGCCATGGTCTCCCGCGAATGCTCCATACTTCACGAATCGCAAAATTAAGCAGTGCGAACTTTAGCATAACGTCCCGGGGCTGTAAAGCAGACTGCCCGCGACGGCTCAAGCGGTGAAGACGATTTGCGGCCGGAGCAGCGGCCTTGCCTCGGAGGCGACCGAGAGCATGATCTCTCCGATCCCGATCAGCGACCCCTCGGGCCCTTTCAGCCGGCAGCGACCGGGGGGTAGGGGAGGGCGGGGGACGACGACGTTCCCCAGGCTGCAGGGTCGGCCGTGGCGTATGGCGTGCGTCCCCGCGGCATTGAGGGTGAGCGTCGGTAGGCCGAGTGGGATATCTTCCATCGGCAGGATGAGTTCCTTCGCCTGCGTTCCGAGATCGGTGAGCCGTTCGGACGTGATCGCATCGTCGACCCGGAACGGCCCGGCTGCCGTCCGCCGTAGCTCGTGCAGGTGCGCCCCGCACCCGAGCTCCTGGCCGAGGTCGTAGGCGAACGATCGCAGGTAGGTGCCGGCCGACACTTTGGCCTCGAACGATACATCTGGAGAGGTGAACCCCAGCAGTTCGAGGCGGTGAAAGACAACCGGAATGGCCACAGGCGTCAGCGGGAGCTTCTTCCGCGCGAGGCGGTACATCGGTGTGCCGTGGATCTTCTTGGCGGAGAAGACCGGCGGAACCTGGCTCACGGCGCCGCGGAACTTCTCCATCGCGCGCCCGATCGCGGGGCGATCGACGAGAACCTCCCTTGGCGGACCGTCAGGGGTCCCGGCCCGATCGTAGGTGTCGGTATTGACGCCGAGACGCAAGGTGCCACGATAAGTCTTATCCATGTTCGACAGAAAGGTGGCGAGTCGGGTTGCCTTGCCGATCATGAGGACGAGGAGGCCGGTGGCCAGCGGATCGAGCGT
>JAPUIN010000118.1 GCA_027297005.1 Acidobacteriota bacterium | reverse complement strand
AGGACCGCATCGAGCGCGTCGAACAGGTCACCAACCGGGCGCGATCCGACCGAGATAATACGGTCGCCGGGCCGGAACCCGGCCTCTTCAGCCGGACTGTCGGGGAAGACCCGCCGGATGACCGGCCGGTCGTTATCGAGCCAGGCGCGCCCCTCGGCCGCCGCCAGCAGGGGATCGTCAAGCAACAGCCCGAGCCAGGGCCAGGCGGCCCGGGGGCCATTGAGCATCCTGTCGATCGAGCGGCGGACATGCGCCACCGGAATGTACAGGCCGGACGAATGGTGTATCGAGCCGGCCCCCTCCTCGGTGTAACGCACCAGCAGGCTGGGGATCCCGAGCAGTTCGCCCTTCATATTAAGGACCGCGCCGCCGGAATTACCCGGCCCGACGAGCGCCTCCACTTCAGCCCAGAACTCCAGCGGCCGGGCTCCGACGCGGATGCGGCGGTGCGGCCCGATGCGCGCCCAGGCGATCTCGTGGCCCTGTCCCTCCCGGTTCCCGACCACGAAGGCGGGTGATCCCGGTGGCGGCCGATTCCCGGTCGCGAAGGGGATCGCCTTGAGGCCGGTTTCCGCGACCACCAGGAGCGCCAGATCGGACGCTTCATCGACCGCCAACAGACGAGCCGCTGCGGTTTTCCCCGAAGCGAACCCGACCTGAACCTCCTGGCTGCCGGCGACGACGTGCGCGTTGGTCAGGATCAGCCCATCCTCCGAGATCACCACTCCGGAACCGGCGCCGATGCCCTCCACTTCACGGCTCAGGAACCGTCCGTTACTGAAGGTAGGCAGTTTCACCACCTCGCGGACCCTGAGGTTCACCACCCCTTCCAGACCGGAGGCCACGCTGGCTGGAAGCAGATCGGCATCGGCCGCAGCCATGAGCGGCAGGCAGGAGAACGCAATCATCAGACGCGCACGAACCGAGAGTCGCATGGGCCGGGGGAATATAATGTCTTGTTCTTACCAAAGCCCGCGCCCGGAGAACATTCGGGGCGGAAAGGAGAATCGATGCGCAGCGCGATCGGCGTGGTAGTGCTGATTGCGATCAGCGCCGCCGCAATCCCTCGTCAGTATCCCGACGACGGAAAGACGGTTCGCTTCGAAGCGCTGCGGCAGTTCCTCGCCTGGGCTCACCCGGAGGGGAACGGATGTGGCCTCCCGGAGCAGACCGAGATCGTCGAGCGGACCGGAGGTTTCATCCGGGTGCGCTACGTGGTTCCCTGTGCTTCTCCACGGCGCCTCGACGCGTTGCTCGAGGTGCATGTCGGTTCCGGCGTGTGGCAGGTTCGGGGGGGGTATATCGCTTCCCGGCGGGAGCTCGACCTGGCGTTGGTGAACCATGAGGCCCGGCACTCCGGGGCGCACGGAGCGGGATCGGCCTCGCCGGAACCGGACGGCGCCGACCGGCGCCCCGGGGGGGAGGGAGCGCTGCCGCCGTTCGTCTCCCCGCCGCCCGAAGGCCTGGCGCCGATCGACCCGCAACCGGGGAATGAGGCGATCCTCCCGGCCCTTGTCATAAGGAATTTCCCCTCCGAGACCCCGGCTGCCGCAAGACGGGCACGCATGTTCGGTTCCGCCCGGGTCGAGTTGCTGGTCGATATCGACGCCGGTGGAAACCCGCTCCGGGCCCGCATCCTGAGAGGCCCCGACCCGGATCTCGGTATGCGGCGGGCGGCGCAGGAGTCGGTGCTCAGGTGGCGTTTCAGGCCTGCCCGCCTGGCCGGAAGGAGAGTCCGTTCGTTCGTCGCTGTCGAAATCGTATTCGAAGGACTCCCCCCCGAATCGCTCGCCTGGATCCACCGCGCCCTGTTCCGCTACGACGGGATCATCACCGGGAGCCGTCGCCTCATCGAGCGGGCCGCTGCCCGGGTGCGGGCCGGCGATCGGTTCGAGGTGATCGTCGCGGAGTTCGACCGGCGGCGAAATGACGCCGACGGCGCCGGTCTCGTACCGGCCGCGGCGCTGCAGGCTCCGGTTCGACGCGCTCTGCACGAGGCGCCGATCGGCGAGCCGGTCGGCCCGCTCGAGGTCGATGGACGTTTCTACCTGCTGCGCAAGCTGGGCGAGGTGTACTTCGCCATAAGGTCGGTCGCCGGTGAAGCACCGTCGTACGAAGTGGTCCATGCCCTCAACGAACCGGAAAGTTTCTATCGCGACCAGGCGATCCGGGATGACATCGCCGGTTACCTGCTGGAGAACCGGAGGTCGGCCTACGTCAACGGGGCGGCCCGGCTGATGGGGATCCGCCAGAAGAGGGTGCAGATCGGCCGCCTGCGGATCCACACCGACGTGCTCTCGGATCTCGAGGTGGCGCTGATCGGCCGGGTTGTCGAGGCGACGGTCGGCGCCCACGAGGAGTTCTGGGACCGGGTGATCGCACTGCGCCCGCTCAGCCAGGAGATCCTGGTGTTCGCCTACGCCCGGCAGCGCGATCACGATCGGCTGCACCGGTTGTGGGCCGGTGACGGATCGCCGGCACAGTCGACCGAAGGGGAGTACATCCCCGCATCACGCATCCTGGCGATCCCGTGCGAATCGATGGACGGACACCTGCCGGTGCCCTACGTCATTCACGAAGCGATCCACATGCTGAATTACGAGCGGGTCTATGCGGAGGGGGTGGACACCTCGCGCTGGTTCGAGGAGGGGCTGGCGAACTATTTCGGATTCTCGCGCTACGACAGCCGGCTGCGGATCGATTCCGGGGACATCGGCAAGTCAAGCCCCCTGAACGTCGAGGGTTTCCGGATCCAGTTCGATCCGAGCGTCGAATTGCGCGAGCACCTCCGCAGGGTTCGCGACGCCGGCCCGCTCGGGTTGCGCCGGCTGATCAGCGCACCGGACACCGATGCGCTATGGTCGGGGAGACGATCGACGCGTGCTTACGGCGCCGCCTGGACGCTGGTGCACTTCCTGCTGCACGGCGAGAAAGGGGGATTCCGGGAGAGGTTCGAACGCTACGCGGCGCTGGAGGCGATCGGCGCCGGCGGTTTCGAAGCGTTTCAGCGGATCTTCCCGGACCGCGACGCCCACGAAACCGCCTGGCACCGGTACGAAGCCGAACACTAGTCGATCAGCTGTCCAGTCGCGCCAGCTCCGCATCGATGATCTTGTGGAACGCTTCGGGCGGCTGCGCGCCGTTCACCATGATCCCGTTGATGAAGAACGCCGGGGTTCCGGTCACGCCGTACCGCTGGCCATCCTCGAAGTCCTTCTGCACCTCCGCCTTGTACCTGCCGGAGTCGAGACACTCCTTGAACTCCTCGGTGTTGAGACCGAGCCCGCCGGCGGTCTCGATCAGCTCGGGTGACGACAGCTTCTTCTGGTCGGCGAACATCGCCTTGTGCATCTCCCAGAATTTGCCCTGCTCCTCGGCGCACTC
>JAPUIN010000117.1 GCA_027297005.1 Acidobacteriota bacterium | reverse complement strand
CTTCGTCAGACACCGTCGCAAGAGTCGCCGAGCCGCCCGGGGGGTCGAGCCCGGCAGCAGTCCCCAGTCAGGGTTCCCTCTGAGGATCGCCGCCGTGGCGTCGGATACCGTCTCACCCCAGAACGCTCGCCGGCCCGTGAGCATCTCATACAGCAGGCAGCCGAACGCCCAGATGTCGGTGCGCCTGTCCATCGCTTTGCCCCGGGCCTGCTCAGGACTCATGTAGGCGGGCGTGCCGAGAACGACCCCTACGCGCGTTCCAGCATCCGTCAGCATCATCGACTTGGAGCTATCTTGGTCCGGAGTGTCCCCCGCGAAGACCTTCGCCAACCCGAAGTCCAGCACCTTGACCTTGCCGTCAGGGGTGACCTTGACGTTCCCCGGCTTCAGGTCACGATGGACGATCCCCTTCTCGTGCGCCGCCTCGAGCGCCTCGGCGATCTGGCGGCAAACGGTCAGGGCCTCGTCGACAGGTAGGGGACCGCGCCGGAGCCTCTCCGCCAGCGTCAGACCCGGCACCAGCTCCAGCACCAGGTAGCGGATGCCACCCGATTCTTCGAAGCCATAGATCGCGGCAATGTTCAGGTGGTTCAGCGATGCGAGGAGTCGCGCCTCCTGCCGGAAGCGCGCCAGCCGCTCAGCGTCGTGGGCGAAGTCGTCGGCGAGGACCTTGATGGCGACCTCGCGCCCCAGAACAGTGTCCTCGGCTTTCCAGACCACCCCCATGCCGCCCTCGCCGATCTTCTCGACGAGCCGGTAGTGAGACAGCATCCCTCCGGGGCTCAAGGTCATCGTGCGCTCTGATGCTGGTCCTGCACAGGGCGGACTAGGATCTGGACCAGCCGGATGCCCTATCCGCGATGAGGCCACATGATAGATCGGATGGGGGCAGAAGGGATTGGTGTCCAGGACGAGAGGGCCACCGCAGACTCAGGGGAGGGCAAGTGACGTAAAGGGGGTAGGAAACCGCAGACGGGAGGGGGAGGGCTGTTATTCAACGTTCTGCGCGGCCGGCCGCCATCCTTCAGCGTCCCATCGGGACCCCTCCATAGCACGCCGATCTCGCACCTTTTCTAGTACAGCACCTGTCCCCCGACCACAGCAAAGCCGCTAGCGTCGAAGCTGTTCTATGGTTCCGAGGATGAGGTCCAGCGGACCGATGCGCAGACTCTGGAACAGAATCAGCGGCGTGAGCAGAGCCACTCCGAACACCGCTCCGAAGGAGAACAGGACCGGCACCGACGGCAGCTCGCTCGGCCAGCGGATCAGCATCATGACCAGTACACTGGCCACACTTGCGGCGGCCCAGTACCCCTGCATCACAAACAGGCGCCATCTGTAGCGGTGCTGGCGCTGCCTTTCCGCACGCAACCGTTTCCGGAGTTCCCGGTTGAAGTGAAGTGAGGGGCCGGGTTGCGGGACCCCCTGGAACAGCTGACGAAGCGCGTGTTCCCCCTCCAGCTGCTCGCGGCAATGGGGACACCGGGCGGCATGTCGCTGCACCCGGGCATCGCCGGCAGGGTCACACTCGAAGGTCAGCTCCTGGAGCTCGTCGCATTCACTCATTGCACCCCTCCTCGCGAAGGGCAATGGCCAGCCTCTGCCGGGCCCTACAGAGATGCGACTTGACCGTGCTCAGCTTCAGATCCAGCAACTCGGCGATCTCAGCGATGCTCTGCCCCTGCCAGTAGTGGAGGTAGACCACGACGCGCTGAGGCTCTGAAAGTCGGTCAACGTGGTACATGACCCGCTCTCGCTTCTGGCCGGTGGCGGCCACCTTCTGGGGATCAGCGAGTGTGCCACCGTCGGGCATGATGCGCAGCACGTCGGCATCGACGTGGGACGCGCGACGGGAAACGCGCCGACGGTATTCGATAATCTGGTTCCTGGCCACGCGGTAGAGCCAGGTCGAGAATGCACATTCCCGGCGAAATGTCTTCAACTGGCGAAGGAGGACGACAAAGACCTCCTGCGTGGCATCTTCCGCCTCGCTTTCGGCCCCGCGGCCGAGGATCGATGCCGCCAGTCTGAAGACCTTCTCTTGATAGGGACGTATCAGGATCTCAAATATTTCCTCGTCACCGGTGCGCAGGAACCGGTCGATCAGTGCCGCGTCGTCAGCGGAGGAGATCGTGGCCGCGGCCCGGGGCTCGGGGACGGCGGACCACGTCATCATGGTGGAAAACGGTGTCACCGCGACTCCTACTTGCCGTTGCCGGTCATCTTTTCGGCCAACCCTTTGGATAGGCCAAAGAATATCAGCAATCCGGTGCCGACGAAGATGGGGATCAGGCCAATTGACCACATACCGCTTAAATCCGCATCCGATTGGAAGTGGAAGCCGGGCAGGATGCCGATTCCGGCGAAGAGACAGGTGAGTCCAAGCGCGAGGGCGGTCAGTCGAACCCAATGGACGCTCGCACTGTTCATCCGATTAGACCTTGCGTCGGCCCCCTGGTCCTCGCTAAGAAGAGAATCGATCCTCGTGCCAACAGCTTCCGAAACCGGCAGGTCGCGTTCCATTGCCACCATCCTTTCCTTGTGAACAATCTCACGAAGCCTGAGGAGCTTGGCCTCGTGAAGATGCCGGCGCAGAATCGAAGCGCCGAAGAGACCGAGAACCAGAAGCGTGATTGCGAGCCATCCCATCTTGCACACCCCCCTACGCCATCTATCCGCTCAGTCCACATCAGGTCACCTGCTCTTTAGTCGAAAACCGGCCTCTATTGGTTGCAGCCTGGGGAGACTTCTTTGCTATTTTTATCAGGAAGATTGCTCACGCTTGCTCGTCTCCTGCGTCTAATGGGCTATCGAGGTCTCTGGTCGCGGCAGGAGAGCGTTCGTCCAACAGGGAGGTGTCGGGCATGTATCGATGGGGGTTGCTGTGCAGTGCCATGATGACGATGTCTCTTGCTGCAGGCACCGCTGCCGCTCAGGGACTCCACGGTGGCGGCATGCCGTCACAGGAGATCGAGGTTCTCTCCAGGGATGGCAACCCCACCATCCCGTTCGAGCTGGTCAACAATCACGTCATTATTCCAATATCGGTCAGCGGCTCGAAATTCCAGGTGATTCTGGACACCGGCATGCCGATGAGCGGCCTGATGCTGTACGGCACGGAAGTCGTCGAGAACCTGCAACTGGAGTACGGCTCGATGAAGGCCCGCATCGGCGGGGCCGGCGGAGACGGCAAGTTTATCGAAGCGAGCGTCGCCCAGGGGGTGACCGTGGACGTCGAGAATGTGCGGATGAAGAACTCGACTGTCATCGTGGCGCCGCCGATTTCCCATTTCACCTTCTACCACGACGGCGTCATCGGCGCTTCACTGTTCAATAACTTCGTCGTCGAGATCAAATATGACGAGCAGCGGATCACCCTGCACGATCCGGACACCTACACCCCCCCGGATAGCGCGACGGCACTGCCGTTGACCTTCAAGCACAATATTCCCTTCGCGGAGGTGACAGTGACCATGGAGGACGGCCACAAGGTCCCGCTGACCGTGGCCGTCGATCTCGGCGCCTCCCACGCCATTTCTCTCAACGTCGATAGTACCGACGCAATCGCAGTCCCCGAGAATACGATCCACGCTGTCATCGGCAGGGGCGTTGGCGGGGTGGTCCGCGGAGAGGTCGGCCGCATTCGCCGTCTCGATCTCGGTGACATTGCTCTGACCGATGTTGTGGCCACGTTCCCGGTCGCCGATCACCAGCATCCCGGCGGCATGGATTCCAGAAACGGCAATCTGGGTGACGGCGTGCTGAAGCGTTTCAACGTCACCTTCAGCTATGCGCTCGAGCGCATGTTCCTCACCCCAAACCGGGAATTCGAGGCTCCGTTCGAGTGGGACATGTCGGGGATGCGGCTGGAGCCACTGGATGACACCGCCCTGCGGATTGATTCGATCCTCGGCGGCTCGCCGGCAGAAAAAGCTGGACTGGCCGAAGACGATGTCGTGACGCATGTGAATGGGCGTGCGGTTTCAGTGCAGAACATGATTGAGATCCGCAAGCTGATGAAGCGGGACGGCGCCGTCCTCGAGATCCGAGCCACGAGGGCGGGTAAGCCGATCGAAGTGAAACTAGAGCTCCGTCGCCTCATCTAATGACCCGGCCTCAGGGAGGAGGGCCGGAGTCACCGATCGGGCTGCCCGGCGGCGGCTCGACGGCTGGGACGCGCTTCAACGGATCGTATTCGCGCTCGAGGAAGCGCCTGATGTCCGCCGCAAGCAGGAATGCGTGGGCGGTCGTGGCCTCGTCCATGTGCCCCCCCTCCCTCTCGAGACGCCCCCGCAAGCGCGCAAGCTTCAGCGTGGCGACAGCGCGAACCTGCGGCATGGGGGCGTCCGCCGCCAGTTTCATCAACTCGTCGACGACCACGCGCTCGACGGTTCGCCCGATCTCGGCCTCATAGCCATTGGCCGGCAGATCACCGAACGTCGCTTCGAGCAGGCCGTCGATCACCTCGCCGAGCCCCGGCAGCTCCGGCTTCATCGCATGCTGCTCGATCAGGCGCGCCGCGCGCTCAGGCTGGAGGATCATGGAGGTACTCAGCTGCGCCGCCACGGCGGCCGGCGACACGACATCGAAGACGACGCCCGTGTAGCGCGGGAACAGCTCACGATGGACCGGGAAGGTGAAGGGACGCGGCGGCAGCTTCTGCAGGACCGCCGCAGGGAGCGTGAGCTCAGAAGGATCGAGCGTGGCGAGCAGCGCGGTGAGGGCGCGTTTCTGATCCCCGGCAGAGACGGTGCGTAACGGTTCCTGCCCGTCTCCCCGCAGAGTGTAGGTGTAGTGCTGCCCGCCGAGGATCTTGGCGCAGGCTTTCAGCTGATAGCGATGGTAAAGATAGAGGGGCACGAGCGCCTCCTCCATCGTTGCCAGCGGCATGCCGCGCCGAACGACGTTCTCCCCGAAGCGGTCGAGCGCCGCGCGCCGCACTTTCATCATCCGCTCCAGTTCCGCAGCGGCATCTTCGGCGTTGTCCCAGAGATGGGCCTGCGGGTGAGCGCCCCCGGGCGGCCGGGCGTCCTGATCGGTGATGAAGGTGATTCCGCGTTCCCTCGCCGCGGTGAGGATACGATCGAGTTCCGCGGCTTCGTCCGCTCCTTCCGGGAAATCCTGGTATCCCCAGGCAATCGCGACCTCGTCCCACGCGCCGATCCCGACGTCGTAAGCGTCGCTGAGGTCGAGGGCCCCCTCATCAGTCAGCTTCGCGAGCGGATGCGGATAATCCATGACGGAAGCCCGGCCGCGGGTGCTGGCGATGTAGTTGTGGACGAGGCCCAGCGTGTGCCCGACCTCGTGGGCCGAGAGCTGACGCAGGCGCGCCAGGGCCAGCCTCTCCGGCCCGGACGGTGTCTCATCGCCGTCCGCATACGGGGACAGGAGTCCCTCCGCCAGCAGGTAGTCCTGCCTGACGCGCAGAGAGCCGAGCAGCACATGCCCCTTGATGATCTCCCCGGTGCGCGGGTCGATCACCTCATCACCGTAGCTCCAGCCACGGGTTGCCCTGTGCACCCACTGGATCACGTTGTAGCGCACATCCATCGGATCGGCCCCCTCGGGCAGGAGCTCGACGCGTAGTGCATTCCTGTACCCGGCCGCCTCGAACGCCCGGTTCCACCACCTCGCCCCGTCGAGCAGCGCCGAGCGGATCGGCTCCGGCGCCCCCCGGTCGAGGTAGTAGACGATCGGAGCCACCGGGTCGCTCATCGCAGCCGAGGGATCCTTCTTCTGCAGCCGGTGACGGGAGATGAAACGCTTCAGGATCGGCTCGCGAATCGGAGTCGCGTAGTCGGCGTATTCGATGCCGAAATATCCAGCGCGGGGATCACTCGGGCGCGGTCGGTAACCCGGTTCGGGTAGAGCCACGAAGGAGTGACGTTGCCGCACCGTGAGCGCCTGCGGCGTCGGTGCCACGTCCCGCACCCAGGGGCCCGGGCCGTCGCCCGTGAAGGTGAGCGACACCTCGATCTCGGTGTTTCTCGGGAACCCTTTCGTCCCCGGCAGATACAGCACGCTGCGCGATCCATCCATCTCATAGTCGCCCTGCCCGGAGCTCTTCAGCGTCCCGATCGCGCCGTGCACGTCGCGAATCGCGAATGCCGTGGCATCGACCAGCGCGCGCCGATCTGTCTGCGCCGCCACCTCGAAGCCCCAGAGGACGGAACGCGCGAACGATTCCTCCACCGCCCTGCGCTCATCCTCGTTCTCGCTCCCCGCCCGGAAGCGATAGTTGGGCTGTACGAGCAGAATCCTGGGTCCCACCCGCTCGAACAGAACGATCCGTTCCCCTCCCAACTGGCTGCGATCCAGGCCGATGTCGTTCGAGCCCAATCCGGTGACGAGCGAGGTGACGTAGATCATCTCCTCACCGAGGCGGGGGACCTCCATGTAGAGCTTCCCCTCCCCGGCGTCCCAGTAGAGGGGCAGAAAGCCGTCCATTCTCTGCATGCCTCGAGTCTTCTGCTCGATCGACTGCGGACCTTTCCTGGCCAGGGCCACAGGGACCGTGCCGACCAGTAAAACCAGAACGATCAGCGCGGCACGTGTCCGGTACCTGAAGTGTCTGGTCATGAATGTTCTCCGAAATTTTGCGTGGAAGAAACCGGCCAAGTGTACAGTAGATTTCATCGGACCAAGGTGTGGTGAGGCGGCAGGATTCGTGAGACGGCGCGGGCTTTGTGTATGATCGGGCGATGCCCGACTCGCGGGGATTCTTCGCCCATGCCTGATATCGTCACCTTCGATGAGGCGCCGGCGGCCGACACCATCGATTTCGGGGTCGGCCAGCCTTCTGCCGATCTGTTGCCGGTCGAGATCATCCGCGCCGCGGCCGACGATTACCTGCGCAGCGCCCGTCCGATCGAGCTGAATTACGGCGCGAAGCAGGGTGACTCAAGGTTTCGCCGGACGCTCGCGACGTTCCTCAGCCGAGTCTATGGCGAGGCGGTCACGCCGGAGTCCCTGTTCGTCACCGCCGGCGCATCGCAGGCGCTGGATCTGGTCTGCGCCCAGTTAACCCAACCGGGAGACACGATCTTCGTCGAAGAGCCGACCTACTTCCTCGCGTTCAGGATCTTCGCCGGTCATCGCTTGAGGGTCATCGGCATACCGGTCGATGCGGACGGCCTCGACATCGACCGGCTCGAGGAGGAACTTCGCAGGACGCGACCGGCCTTGCTGTACACGATCCCGACCTTCCACAATCCCGGGGGACAGACAATGAGCGCGGCCCGGCGCCAGCGACTGGCGGAACTGAGTCGGCAACACGAGTTTCTGGTCATCGCCGATGAGGTCTATCACCTCCTCTCGTATGACGATCCTCTTCCCGCCACGCTGGGGAGTCTGGCGGACGCCGGCACCATCCTGTCGCTGGGATCATTCTCGAAGATACTCGCTCCCGGTCTGCGGCTGGGCTGGGTTCAGACTTCGCCCGACATGGTCACGCGGCTCATCAGCCATGGTGTCGTGAACAGCGGCGGCTCTTTGAATCACTTCACCTCCAATGTCGTGCGCCATGTGATCGAGCTGGGGCTTCAGGATACACACCTGACCCACCTGCGCGAGACCTATCGCCGGCGCGTCGAGGCGATGAACTCGGCGTTGAACGAGCACCTGGGAGAGTCCGTCTCCTGGCACCGCCCTGCCGGTGGTTATTCCTTCTGGCTGGAGCTTGCCGAATCGATGAATGCGACCGAGCTGCGCGGGAGGGGGGAGA
>JAPUIN010000116.1 GCA_027297005.1 Acidobacteriota bacterium | reverse complement strand
GAGGATGTTCCATCAACGGGGCGGGCGGAAGCCGCGCGACGACTCCTCCGTGAGCTGACCGACATAGACGAGACGGGCCTTCCCTTCGAGACGGACACCCGTCGCCCGGCGCGGATCCCCGTCGAACCGTACGCGGACCATCTCCCCGGAACGGGTCACCAGGCTGAAAGGAGAGCCGGTGCCGTCGGCCGCGCTGGTCGCCAGGGCCGCGGCGACACATCCGGTACCGCACGCCAGGGTTTCACCCTCGACCCCGCGTTCATAGGTCCGGATCCGCAGCCTCCCCGGCTCCACCGCCTCCACAAAGTCGACGTTCGTCCCGGGCGTGCCGAAGCGGGAGTGAAACCGCAGCGCCCGGCCGAGATTGTCGATCGTCTGCTCCGGCGGCACGGAGCGGAAGAGGACGAAGTGAGGCACGCCGGTGTCCACGAACGTGCCGCGGATCGTCTCCCCCAGGATGTCGAGGGTGATGTCCGCCTCGAACCCCTGCGGATCGCGCATCTCGAACGAGACGTCCGAGCCGTTCACCTCCGCCTCGTGCACCATCAGATCGGTTTCGATCCTCATCTTCGACGGCGCGATCCCCTGCAGGTACGCGATGCGGGCGGCACAGCGGCCACCGTTGCCGCAAAAAGTCGATTTGCCGTCGGGGTTGTAGAACACCGCCCGCACGTGCGCGGACTCGGACCGTTCCAGCACGATCACGCCGTCCCCGCCAACGGACAGTGCGCGCGCGCAGAGCTGTCGCGCGACCTCTCCGATCGAGCCGTTCCCCAGACTGCCCGAGCGGTTATCGAGGATAATGAAGTCGTTGCCGCCGGCCGACATCTTGAAGAATTCAGTGGGTACGGGTGCCATCATCACCTCTTTCCCGGATCCGGGTCCGTCTCCACATCGTCCGGCACGGCAGCGGGCAGCGCATCGTCCCGCTTCGGGATCAACTCGGAGCGCTCCTCCGACCGGTCGCTCTCGTTCGGAGGCGTCATCGCGTCGACGGCCGTGACGACGTAATGATAGCGCACCCCGGCTCGCGCCGTCCCGTCGACGAACGCCGTCTCCGCCGATCCAGTCTCACCGAGCAGGGCGAACTCCCCCTCCATCCCCGCACGACGGTAGAGCCGGTAGCCTCCGAGATCCGTCTCGGAGTTCGGGAACCAGTAGACCTTGATGACCGACCCCTCTGCCGAAACGGCCACACCGGCGGGCGCAGCGGGCGCATAGACGTCGATGGGGGTCACCCGGCGTTCGGAACTGCCGGCGCTCTCGCGCACTGGCAGATCGGGCACAATGAGCCCGCGCACGCTGTAGACGTAGGTCTCGCCGTACTGAAATTCCGTGTCGACGTACTCGGGACCGCCGATCGGCGTCCGGTTCATTGGGCGCTCAGGAGGCCCCGCATCGACTGCGCGCCACCGATAGACGTTGAAGCCGATCCCGCCGCCCGTTCCCGGCTTCCAGGAGAGCCGCACCTCCCCTTCAGCCGTCTCGAGGCCCAGGTCGGTCGGAGGTGCGAATTCACGCAGGACCTCGATGAGGTGCGGCACCGAGAGACGTGATTCCTTCCCCTCATCGGCGGTGACCATCACGCTGTACAGGTACCGTCTGCTAATCGATTCCGTCGAGGCAGGGGGTCCCGGATCGACCAGGCGCAGCCGCCCACCCGCCGCCGCCCTGACCAGATCCTCAGCGGTCGCCACCGCGACGGTACGGGCATGCTTGCGAAACTGGATCAGGAGATATCGATCGGAGACGGCGCCGGGCCGCAGCGAATCGGCCGAGAGCATGCGCAGGAGGTGGAGCCGCAGCGGGCCTTTGGGCGCCGGGCCCACTTCCGAGGAAGGCGGGAGGACGAAGCTGACCACGACCCCCTGGCCGATCTGCCGCAGGACGAGACCCCGGACCGCCGTCGGCTGGATCCGGATCGGCGCGCGCGGCGGACCCTTGTTGCCACACCCGACGCAGGCGAGGAGTAGAAGCGCCAGCATCGGCGGGAGAAGCTTCCGGAGCATTGGCTGCGATGAGAGCAAGGGTCTGCGTCAGAGAATGTAGCGGCTCAGGTCCTGATCCTTGACGATATCCGACAGCATCTTGCGCACGTAGGCCGCATCGATTTCGACCTTTCTCTCCTTCATGTCAGGGGCCTCGAACGAGACGACATCAAGCAATTTTTCCATGACCGTGTGCAGCCTCCGGGCGCCGATGTTCTCGCTCTTATCGTTCACTTCGGCCGCCAGGTTCGCGATCTCCCGGACGGCATCATCCGCGAACCGCAGCTCGATCCCCTCCGTGAGCAGCAGCGCCCGGTACTGATGCACGAGAGCGTTCTTCGGCTCGGTGAGGATCCGCACGAACTCCTTCGACCCGAGCGACGCCAGCTCGACCCGGATCGGGAAACGCCCCTGCAGCTCCGGGATCAGGTCCGAGGGCTTGCTGACGTGAAACGCACCGGAGGCGATGAACAGGATGTGATCGGTGCGCACCATGCCGTTCTTGGTGTTGACGGTCGTTCCCTCGACGATCGGCAGCAGGTCGCGCTGCACCCCCTCGCGGCTCACCTCGGGCCCGCTGCCACGCTCGCGGCCGGCGACCTTGTCGATCTCGTCGATGAAGACGATTCCCGACTGCTCCACCCGCGCGATGGCCAGCCGCTTCACCGCCTCGTGATCGACCAGCTTCTCCTCCTCCTCGCGCTGCAGCACCTCGCGGGCGTCGCGGATCGTCATCCGCTGGTGCCGCGTGCGCGAGCCGAACAGGCCGGCCATCGAATCGCGCAGGCTGATATCCATCTCCTCGAGCCCCGATCCCCCCATGATCCGGAACGCGGGGAACTGATCCTGCCGCGTCTCGATCTCGATGGGCCGCACCTCGAGCAGTCCCTCGCGCAGCTGTTGACGCAGCTTCTCCCGGCTCCTCTGAAACTGCTCGGCCGACTCCTGCGGCTCGGGGGACGGCGTCGGGGAGGGGGGCGGAAGCAGAACGTCCAGCAGGCGCTCCTCGACGTTCCGCTTCGCCCGCTCGCGGATTTCGCGCGCCTTCTCCTCGCGCACCATCGCCACGGACAGCTCGGTGAGGTCGCGGATCATCGACTCGACGTCGCGCCCGACATAACCGACCTCCGTGTACTTGGAGGCCTCCACCTTGATGAATGGAGAGTTCGTGAGGCGCGCGAGGCGCCGGGCGATCTCAGTCTTCCCGACCCCGGTCGGGCCGATCATGATGATGTTCTTGGGCGCCACCTCTTCGGCCATCTCCGGCGACAGCTTGAGGCGCCGGGTGCGATTGCGCAGCGCGATCGCGACGGCGCGCTTCGCGTTCTCCTGGCCGACGATGTACCGATCGAGCTCGGCCACGATCTCGCGCGGCGTCAGATCGATGGTGGGGGCCGCGAGGTCGGTCCCCGCGCCCTCCTTGTCCCCGGGGAGGAGGATAGCCACGGTTCAGAGCTCCTCGATCGTGATGCGATCGTTGGTGTAGATGTCGATCTCGGCGGCGATACGCAGCGACTCCTCGACGACCTGCCGGGCATCGAGATCGGTGCGGCGCGTCAATGCGCGCGCTGCGGCCAGCGCGCAGGTGCCGCCGGAGCCGATCGCCATCAGGCCGTCGTCCGGCTCGATCAGGTCGCCGGTGCCGGAAAGCAGGAACGATCGTTTGTCGTCGGCCACCATCATCAGCGCCTCGAGCCGGCGCAGCGCCCGGTCGGTGCGCCACTCGCGCGCCAGTTCCACGGCGGAGCGCTCGAGGTTGCCATGGTACTCCTCCAGGCGGGCCTCGAAGCGGGTGAACAGCGCGAAGCCGTCGGCGGCCGAACCGGCGAACCCGGCCAGGATGGCCTCCTTATACAGGCGCCGGACCTTGCAGGCGCCATGCTTCATCACCGAATGGTCCAGCGTCACCTGGCCGTCCGATCCCATCGCCACTCGATCGCGATGGCGGACGCACAGGACGGTCGTGCTGTGGAATCTCAACGGTCCCTTCCCCGCGCGACCCCGCGCCGACGGCGCGCGATCGCCTCGTCTCCCCGCGCGCGGCGTGTGGTCGTCGATGCGTGACCCGACCGCGCGCGCGGCGCCGGTGCATTATCCCCTCGCGCACGCCGCCCGGTCAACGCGCGCCGCCGCGCGCGGGATCCGTTTGCCCTCTTCGAGGGTGAGGCGGCCCCGTCGGATCGACCGATCGCCGCCTCGTCCGCGAGGACCAGTCGCACCCGGGCATCGACGACAAACGACGAGTCACGATCGGCGCCGACAATCAGAGGGTTGAGATCAAGCTGCTCGATCTCGGGATGATCACAGGCCAGCTGCCCCAGACGCAGAAGCGCGTCAACGAGGAACTCCTCGTCCGCCTTCACGGAGCCGCGCGCTCCCCGCAGCAGCTTGTAGCCACGGATGCCGCGGATCATCTCACGGGCCTCGACATCGGTGATCGGCGCCCTCCGGAAGACCACATCCTTCATCACCTCCACATAGACGCCGCCCAGGCCGAACATCAGCAGCGGCCCGAACTTCGCGTCGAGGGTCAGCCCGAGGATCGTCTCGTGCCCGCCACGCACCATCGACTGCACCTGGAGCCGGCACGGCGCGCCGATCGCCTGGCGGATGGCACGGACGGCGACCACGACCTCGTCGGCGTTGCGCAGATCGACCTTGACCGCGCCCCGCTCGCTCTTGTGCACGATATCCTCGGCCAGCGCCTTGACGACGACCGGGTACCCCAGCGCCGACGACGCCTCGATCGCTTCGGCCGGCGTCTGCGCGACGCGCGAAGGTGCGATCGGGAGCCGATATGCCTTCAGCAGCTCCTCGGTCTCTTCCTGGGTGAGGACGGCGCGTCTCTCCGCTTTCGCGGCGCGCAGGGACGCCACGGCGCGTCGCCGATCGATGCCAAGCTCGGGGATCCGGCCGACCGGCCGCTCGCGGATGCGCCGGTAACGGTCGAGCGCGGCCATCGCCTGGGCCGTCTCCTCGGGGAACATGTAAACCGGAATCCCGGCGGCGCGCAGCTCCTCGACGCCGCGCCGGCCCGCCTCCATACCCATGAAGCAGGCGAGCACCGGCTTTTTGAGCACCCGCGTCGCCTTGATGATGGCGCGCGCGACTTCCAGCGCGTTGATCATGATCGGCGAGACGAACAGGACGATCAGTCCGTCGATCTCGGGCTCGTCCCTGAGGATTTTCAGGGCCGCTTCGTAGCGTGGCGCGTCGGCCGACGCGATCATGTCGACCGGGTTCTTCACGCTCGCCTCCGGGACGAGCACCCTACGCAGCTTCGCCTGGGTGGCGGCCGGCAACTCCGTCACCTCGAGCCCGAGAGTGGCGCAGACATCGGTCGCCATGATCGCCGGGCCGCCGGCATTAGTCAGGATCGCCACGCGGTTTCCCTTCGGGAGCGGCTGTTGCGCGAAGGCGGTGGCGAGCGTGAACATCTCGCTCAACGAGCCGACCCGGAGCACGCCGCACTGTTCGAGCAGCGTGTCGACGGCGACCTCGGTGCCGGCCAGTGACCCGGTGTGGGAGAAGGCGGCCCGGGCTCCGGCCGCCGTGCGTCCGGATTTGACCGCCAGGATCGGCTTCTTGCGGGTGGCGCGCCGCGTCGCGGCGGCGAACTTGGCAGGGTTGCCGAACGACTCCAGGTACATGAGGATGACATTGACACGCGGATCATCCTCCCAGGCCTCGATCAGATCGTTGCCGGATATGTCGGCCTTGTTCCCCATGCTGACAAAGTAGGCGATCCCCAGGCCGATGTCGTTCGCGTGCGCCAGGATCATCTCCCCCAGCGCGCCGCTCTGCGACATGAAGCCGACCGTGCCGAGCGCCGGACGGGCGGCCGCAAAGGTGGCGTTCATCCGCACGGCCGGATCGGTGTTGATCACTCCCATGCAGTTCGGACCGACGACGCGGATCCCCGCCGCCCGCGCGCGCTCGCGCAACTCCATCTCTTCCCGGGTCCCCTCCGGCCCGGTCTCGGAGTAACCGGCCGTGATCACGACGAGCCCCCTGACCCCCTTGGCGATGGCATCGTCCAGAACGCCGCTCACCTGTGAACGGGGCACGACGACGATCGCGAGATCGATCGGTCCGGGGATGTCGCGCAGCCGCGGGAAGGCCTTGATGGAGTGGATCGAATCGGCGCTCGGATTAACGGGATAGATCGGCCCGGTGAAGCCGTAATTGACGAGGTTGCGGAGCGTCTCGCGACCGATCCCGCGCTCCTGCCGCGACGCGCCGATCACGGCGATCGAGCGCGGCCTGAGGATGGCATCCAGCCTGTCTTTCATCGTGACGCATCATATCAGGACATCCGCTAGAATATCGGTATGCTCGAAACCGAATCTCCTACGATGCGCAGCAGGACGCGCACAGAGCGTCCCTTGATGCCCGGGGGATGGCCCGCGGTCCTGTTCGTCATGGCGATCACGACCCTCTGTGCCTGGCCCGCACTCGAGGCGCCCTTCACCTTCGACGAGCAGGCCGGGATCGTCGATAACCGCGCCGTCCGTCCCGGCTCCCCGGTGTCGGCCGCCCTCACCTACCGGTTTTCTCCCGATCAGATGCGGCCGATCTTCTTCCTGTCGCTCTGGATGAACACGCATGCAGGCGGCGTCGTCCCGTTCCCGCTTCGCCTGACCAATCTGTGCCTTCACATCGCCTGCGGCTTGCTGGTCGGCCTCCTGCTCATGCGCGCGTTCCATCGCGAAGGGGGCGGACCGGCTCGGTCCTTGCGGGGACGCAGCGCAGCGCTGTCCGGAATGACGCTGTTCCTCCTCCACCCCCTGCAATCAGAATCGGTTCTGTACGTCTGGGGCCGGTCGGGCATTCTCTCGACGCTCGGTCTCCTCGGCGCGCTCCTCCTCGCCCTCGCCGCCGCCGATGCCGCGCGCCCCCGACGGCGGGCGGCGTTGTGGTGCGGAACCGTCGCCCTGTTCGGGCTGGCTCTGCTGTCCAAGGAGGAGGCTATCATCCTGCCCCTTATCCTCTTTATATGGTGGACCGTGGCGGAGCGCCGTCCGGTGGGGGAAGGCCTGCGCCGGGCGGCCCTTCTCGTGCTGCCGGCCGCGCTGTTCCTTCTGGTCCGATGGAGC
>JAPUIN010000115.1 GCA_027297005.1 Acidobacteriota bacterium | reverse complement strand
CGTAGGCATCCATCGGCCCTTCCTCGGCCCCCGTGTCGAGGAGACGCGTGCCGATGAAGACCAGATAGATCAACCCGGCGATCGTGATCGCGATTCCCACCGGTGCCAGCTCGAACAATCCGATCGGCTCGAGGCCGTGCTGTCTCATGGCTCCCGACACGGCCACGTTCGTGGAGGTGCCGAACAGGGTGCACATCCCCCCCATCATCGACGCGAACGCGATCGGCAGCAGGTACCGGCTGCGGTTGACCTGGAAGCGGCGGGCCATTCTCTCCGCCACCGGGATGAACATCGCCGTGGCGGCGACGTTGTTGAGGATTGTCGACATCACGTTCACGGTTCCCAGAAGCAACGCGGCCATCCGCCGCTCCCGGTTGCGTGACAGTTTCTGAATCACCCTCGCCATCACGTCGGCCGCTCCGTTGTGGATGATGCCTCCCGTCAAGACCATGATCCCGGCGATCATCACGATGGCCGAATTGGCGAAGCCCAGGTACGCGTCGCTGGGTGTGAGGATTCCGGACACGACCAGTGTGACCATGACGAGGAGAGAGAACACCTCGACGGCCATGATCTCCAGCGCGAAATTCAGGATCACGAGGACGAGCAGGATCAGAACAATGGCGATCGACATGGTGCGCGATTCTCTCCGACCCGAGAAATGGTTGTCAATCGAGGCCTCACCGGACCCCCTCCCACGGGCTAGAATACGGCCATGGACCCGATGGTTGGAAGAATCAGGCTCCGCAAAGGGCGTGATCGGCGCGTGCGGGCGGGACACCTCTGGATCTACGGCGGGGAGATCGAGGATGTCTCCGAGGGGATCCCCCATGGCGGGTCGGTGGAGGTCGTGGACGCGCGAGGCCGCTTTCTCGCCCGCGGCTATTACAACCCCACCTCGTCAATCGCCGTACGGATCCTGACCCATCGGCGCGACGAGCCGATCGGCGCACCTCTGTTG
The DNA here is from genome assembly GCA_027297005.1 of Acidobacteriota bacterium. Next base: position 2,974 of record JAPUIN010000115.1, on the reverse strand, counting down.
CGCAGGCGGATCGCCAGGGCGATCGCCTACCGCCGGCGATTCTACGAGGCCGGCGAACCATGCCGACTGATCTTCAGCGAAGGGGACGGCCTGCCCGGCCTCAACGTGGATCGTTACGGCACCTATCTGGTCGTGCAGATCTCGACCCTGGGCATGGACCTGGTTCGCGATGACATCGTTGCCGCTCTGATGGACGCCCTCCATCCGCGCGGCATCTACGAGCGCAGCGACCTGTCTGTCCGCGCCCGCGAGGGGCTGGAGCCCAGAACCGGCCTGCTCGCGGGTGAGATCCCCGAGAGGACCGAAGTGACGATGGACGGCCTGCGCTTCTCCGTGCCGCTGACCGGCGGCCCGAAGACCGGGATGTTCCTCGACCACCGTTTCAATCGTCGGGCCCTGCAGCCCCACGCGCGGGGCCGGAAGATGCTCGACGTATTCTGCAACAGCGGATCGTTCGCACTTTACGCCCTCGCGGCCGGAGCGGAGAAGGCCCTCGGGATCGAGAGCTCCGCCGAGAACCTGCGTCTCGCGCGTTCAAACGCCGCATTGAACGGCCTTGAGTCCGGCTGTACCTGGCTCCAGGCCAATGCCTTCGACTCCCTGAGGGATCTGGATCGGCGTGGAGAGCGGTTTGATCTGATCGTCCTCGACCCGCCGGCCTTCACGAAGAGCTCGGATGCGGTGGATGCTGCCCGGCGGGGCTACAAGGAGATCAATCTGCGGGCTTTACGAATGGCCTCGGCCGGCGCCGTGGTCCTGACATCCTCCTGTTCCTATCATATCGACGCCGAGTCCTTCCTCGAGATCGTCCGGGAGGCCGCCGCCGATGCCCGCCGCGAGACTGTTTTGATCGAATTGCGCGGCCAGGCGCCCGACCATCCGATCCATCTCCATGTGCCGGAGACGCGCTACTTGAAATGTGCGCTTCTGCACGTCCGTTGAGCGCCGGCCGGGGCGCTTCTCGGTTGACACCCTTTCAGGGCGCCGATAGACTTCCGTGGCGGATGGCCGTGAAGAGACACTACGGCTAGGCTACCCTGCCTTTTGCGTTTCCTGAGGTTCATGACGGCCGACTTCGCGACGGTATTCCTCGTACTCCCCCTTCTCGCCGCGCCGGTGCGGCCAGGCCTGAGGGACTGGTCATGAGAGATGCCTGCTGGATCCGCCGGGTCGCCGTCGGCCTGATCATCGCGACGCTTCCGAGTGGATGGCTGCTGGCGGCGAAGCTGTTTTCGTTGAGCCTCGAGGATGTCGCCCGGGGTCGGGCGGAGGTGATCGACCTGACCCACGATCTGGATTTTGACGCTCCCCTCTTCCCAGGCGGCGTCCCCTTCTCGCTCGAGCCGCTCTCCACCCTCACGGACGGCTACTACATGAATACCTTCTCGAGCGGCGAACACACCGGCACCCATGTCGATGCGCCCCTCCACTTCGGCCGGGGATTGCCCGCGGTGGACGAGATTCCCCCGGTCCGTCTCGTCAGCATCGGGATCATCATCGACGTCCGTGATCAGACGATGGCCAATCCCGACTACGTCCTGTCGCTGCCCGACCTCATCGCCTGGGAGAAGAAGAACGTCAAGAAGATCCCGCCGCGATCGTTCGTCATTCTCAACACCGGCTGGCACCAGCGCTGGGAGCAGTCCGAGCGATATCTCAACAGGTCGGAGGACGGCATCATGCACTTCCCCGGATTCTCGGTCGAGGCGCTCACCTACCTGATCGAGACGCGCACGGTGAATGGTGTCGGGACCGACACGGCGAGCATCGACCCGGGCGCCTCGGTCGAGCTGCCCGGCCACCAGGTCCTGCTCCGTGGCGGACGGTACGCCGTCGAGAACCTGGACAATCTGGACCTTCTTCCGACCCGCGGCTTCACGATCATCGTCGCGCCGATGAAGATCAGCATGGGCTCGGGCGCACCGGCACGCGTCCTGGCGATCGTACCGCGCTGAACCACCGGACCATCCGCACGTTCCCGAGCAGGGCGTCTATCGAGGGGTACTGATGATCTACGCGTTCTCGGCACGGGGGGTGGCCGCCCGGCCGCACGGAGGGTGACCGCCCGGCGCGCGCGACCCGCGCGTGAAGGGCGAAGCCCCACCACGCGCAATATCCGACTGCTGATCGAGTACCAGGGCACACGCTACGCCGGGTGGCAGGTGCAACCATCCAGCAGGACCGTCGCCGGGGAGATCCTCGCCGCGATCCGGAGCGAGCTTGGGGAGACGCCGAGGCTCTTCGGGGCCGGCCGTACCGACCATGGGGTTCATGCCGAGGGGCAGGTGGCAAACTTCCATACCGCCTCCGCCCTGCCCCCCGCCACGCTGGCCGACGCGCTCAACCGGCTGCTGCCGGCCGATATCCACATTCTGCGTGCCGATGATGCGCCCGCCTCGTTCCACGCCCGGCACGATGCCCTCTCGCGACGCTATCGGTATCAGCTCGCCTCGCGACGATCCGCCTTCTTCAAGAAGCTGGTCTGGTGGATCCGGCGTCCGCTCGACACGGCTGCCATGGCCGCCGCCGTCTCAACCCTGCCGGGACGCCACGATTTCCGCTCGTTTGCCGATCGCGCCGAGGAGGTTCACGAGCCGCGCGTCCGCGTGATGCATGCTGCGATCGGACGGAGCGGCATTCTGACCACATTCACCATCGAGGCGGATCACTTCCTGCCTAAGATGGTCAGGCGGCTCGTCGGCGTGCTCGTGCAGATCGGGATCGGCGAGCTTCCGGCCGAGGCGATGCGGCGGTTCCTGGACAGCCGCGTTGATGACCCGGCGCCGTGGACAGCCCCACCGTCGGGGCTGTTTCTCGAAAGAGTGAGCTATCCGCCCGGGGCCGATCCGGCCGGCCGAGGCGGCCGCAGTTCAGGCGCTCGGAGCGTGATGTCAGCTTCCGAGTAGCCACAGCTGCGGCGCAGGAACCGGCGACGGCCCCGGTCGAACACACCGGCGCAGTACGCCCCACGCCA
>JAPUIN010000114.1 GCA_027297005.1 Acidobacteriota bacterium | reverse complement strand
CCGTTCCCTCCCAGGGCCAGCAGCAAGCCGAGGACGGCAACGGCCCCCAGGGCACGCCGACGCCCCTCCCAGCGACCGCTCCCGAACATCGCCAGCAACGCCAGGCAGCAGGGGATCGCGCCGGCATAAACCGACAGCAGGAATGGGTAGCGCCCCTCGAACAACCACCCGCCCCACCACGATGCCGGGTGGAGGCGCGTTGGGTCCCCCAGCAGGCGCGGCAGAACGATCTCAAGCATGCGGAAGGGTTGAAGTGACCACTTCAACCCTTCCTGAGGGGTGAACCCGGCACCCCGGGTCGAGAGCGGCAGCAACTCACGAGCCGGGAGAATCTGCACCGCAGCGATCAGACAGGCCACCCCCATCACGGCGACGAGAGCGAGCAGGACCGCACGCACGCGTCGGCCTTCACCGTGCGAGTTGCGGCCGGCGGTCAGCGCGAGGATCGGCGCGAGCAGTACGAACGCCAGCGCCGAGGCCGGCTCGGCCGCGATCAGGACAACGGCGAGGACCGCGGCGGCGCCGGCCAGTGATGCGCGCCCCGCGCGCTCGATCCCGCGCAGAAAGAGCCACAGACCGAGCGGCACCCAGGCGAACGCGGACAGAACGTTCTGCAAGCTGGCGAGCGAGGCGGCAGGACCGGAGAGCGAGAGGATCGCCCCGGCGAGCGTCGCCCCCTCCCGGCTCGCACCGATACGCCGCGCAAGGAGGTAGCCACCCAGGGCGAGCAGCGCGATCTGGAGGACGATCGAGGCGGTGAACGCGGCGTCAAACGGCAACACAAAGAAAAGCGCTGTAATCGGATGAAAGACGAGGTGATTGGGATTTGCGAGCAGTGGTGTGCCGCCGCCGTGGAGCGGATCCCACAGCGGCAGATCACCGGCCAGGAGGCGATCGGTCACGTAGTGCCGGATCGGATAGTGGTTCTGGGAGACGTCCCTCAGGTAGAAGAGCCGCCCCGAAAGCGGCCCCCACAGCGACAGCAGCAGGAGGGCGCCCAGCACGAGGGCCGGCATCCGACCGTCCGACCACCGGCGGGCCCGCGTCAGAACCTCCCCCCATGTCCCCCCCACCTCACCTCCTTAGATGCCCGGCTGCCGGGGTCCGCAGGACACCCGGAGGGTCGCCATTGGTGGCATGTGGGATCGCCCCCGGTCGCCGGGGCAGCGCGATCAGCCGACGCTGGCCCGGGGTTCCCGTCGTCCCTCCAACAGACCGTACTTCTTGGCAAAGTAGCGGAAGGATCGAAAACTCATGCCGAGCAGTTCAGCGGCCTTTGTCTGCACCCCCTCGGCCCGGCTCAGGGCCTCTTCCATATAGTGCTCGCGGAGGGCCTCGAGCTGTCGCTCCAGGTCGATCCCCTCCTCCGCCAGCTGGATCGGAAGCGCATGGGCGATTCGGGAGCCATTCAGGATGTCGCGCGACAGGCTGTGCGGGGTGATCGCATCGCTCGACTCCAGTGCCACCGCCCGCTCGATCACATTTTCGAGCTCCCGGACGTTGCCGGGCCAGTTGTGCGCCTGCAGGCGGCGCATCGCTTCCTCACTGATATGGGTAATCCGCTTCCCCATCGCCCGAGAGAACTTGACGAGGGCATGCAGCGCCAGCGCCGGGATGTCCTCCGGCTTCTCGCGCAGGGCCGGCATCCGAATCTGGATGACGTTGATCCGGTAGTAGAGATCCTCGCGGAATTGCCGCTCGCGGACCAGTTGCTCGAGATCGCGGTTGGTCGCTGCCAGGACACGAACATCGATCTCGGTCTCCTCGGTTCCACCCACCCGCCTCAGGCGCCTCTCCTGGAGGACGCGGAGGAGTTTGACCTGCATCGCGGCGCTCGTGTCGCCGATCTCGTCAAGAAAAATGCTGCCACTGCCAGCGGCCTCGAACAAGCCGCGCTTGTCCGACACGGCCCCGGTGAACGAGCCGCGTGCATGGCCGAAGAGTTCACTCTCCAGCAGATCGTCCGGCATGGCGCCGCAATTGATCGAAACGAAGGGGCCTTCGGCTCTTGGACTGCCGGCATGAATGGCCCGGGCGACCAGTTCCTTGCCGGTCCCCGATTCGCCCGAGATCAGAACCGTGCTGTTGGTCGGCGCGATGCGCTGCACCAGGCTCAGCACTTCACCCATCTTCGGACTGTCGCCGATCAGTTCGTCGATACGGAATTTTCCCTTCAGCTCGCGCTTCAGGATCCGGTTCTCCTGCACGAGGTGCCGCTTCTCGAGCGCCTTCCGCACAATGATCTTCATCTCTTCGACGTCGAACGGCTTGGTGATGTAGTCACAGGCGCCCAGCTTCAGCGCTTCCACAGCGCTCTCGGTCGACGCGTAGGCGGTGATCATAATGACCGGCGTGTCGGGGCTCGTTGATCGAACGTGCCTGAGCAGCTCCATCCCACTGCGTCCCGGCATCGAGATATCAGTGACGATCAAGTCGGCCTCACCGCGGGCAACCCGCTTCGACGCCGCTTCGACGGAGTCCGCGGCGGAGACGGAATACCCCTCCTTCTTGAACATGATGGACAGGAAATCCCTCATGCCCTTTTCGTCGTCGACAATCAGGACGCGGTCCATCGTCTCCCTTCTCTCTGCTCGTCCGGTGCAGCGCGATGCGGGATGTGCAGCGACACCTCAGTACCGACACCCTGACGACTCCTGATCCGGACCCGACCTCCGTGCTCCTCCATAATGCGGTAGACGATGGCCAGCCCCAGTCCCGTGCCGCTTTCGAACGAGCCGTGGAACGGCTGGAAGTTGTGCCCGATCTCCTGTTCCGACATGCCGATTCCGGTGTCGCTGAAACTGATCACCGCGTGTCCTTCGATCCCGTCCGCGATCTTCACGGTGAGGGAGCCACCGTCCGGCATCGCCCGCAGCGCGTTCTTCGCAAGGTTCCAGAACACCTGTTTCAGACGGTCGAGGTCGGCCATGATCGGGATGCTGTCGGAATCAGTCTGCATGATGACCTCGTGGTCGGGCCGTTTCTCATGGCTGTTCTCGAGCAGCTTCAGCGTCTCTCGAACCAGGATCACAGCATCGCCCGGGCGCGGATCGAACCGGCCCGGCTTGGCGAACAGCAGGAAATCCCTGATGATCGTGTCGAGTCGCTGCGACTCCGTGATCACAATGTCCATGAGCTGTCCGGCCTCCCCTTCCGGCTTCAGATCACGTTTCAGAACCTGCACCGAGCCGCTGATTGCCGCCAGCGGGTTGCGCAGTTCGTGGGCGACACCCGCCGCCATTCCGCCGAGTGCGGCCATCCGTTTCTTGAGCGCGACCTCCTCCTCCAGAACACGGATCTCCGTGAGGTCCTGAAAAATGAACACCATCCCCAACGGGTTGCCCCGACGCTCCCTCAGGATCGAAACGGTGCACCCCACGAACAGCGTCCGGCCTCCCGGTCGCTCATAATCGAGCTCGAAACGATAGCGTCGCTCGATCTCGAGTGCCTTCCGGATCCGTCCCAGGAACTGAGGGACCTGTCCCAGTAGCCCCACGATCAACCGGCCCGTCAGCTCGCCGATCGTCGTGCCGATGATCTCGCCGGCCGAGCGGTTTGCAAAAGTGATACGGCCGTCCCAGTCGGTCGTGATCAGCCCCGAGTTCATGCTGTCGATGATGTCCTCGTTGAAGGCGCGCAGCTGGGCGAGATCGTCGCGGTGCATCTCCAGTTCCTGCCCGGTGCGGCGCAGAGTCTCCGTCAGGTAGGATGCGAGATAAGCGACCGCGAAGAACGAAACCATGTGCGCCACGAGAAGGTAGATGAGCCGCACCGTCGCGAGCTCCCCGCGCTCCGCGAACGTGCCGACCGGGTGGACCGGCAACACCTCCGAGTGAATAAGAAGAACCAGCGCCGCGTACATCACCCATGAGCTTGCGGCGAGGATGAATCCTCCCCGTCGCACGAGCAGCAGGCTGCCAACGATGATCGAGATCAGATAGAGGAACGAGAAGGGGCTGTCCGCTCCGCCCGTCAGATAGACGAATCCGGTGACGATGCCGAGATCGCCGACCAGTTGTGCGTAAACCTGGGGCCTGCCCGCCCGCGCGCGACGCGCCATGACGGCGTAGGCGATCGTGAGCAGGTAGGTGCAGATCGCCAGCAGGTAGAACGATTTGAGCGACAGCCGCGGCCGGTACAGGAGCTCGATGACGAAGGTGCAGGCGAGCAGGGTACTGATGATCACGACCCTGAAGGCCATCAGCCCTTGAAGCTGCCGCCGAAGCTCGCGCTGACTCGAGGCCATCCATCGGCCTATTGGATCTTGCCGATGAGGGCGAACATCGGCATGTACATGGAAATAACGATCCCACCGATCATGATTCCAAGGAAGAGGATCATCACAGGTTCGAGCAACGCCATGAGGTTGGCGACCGCCTCGTCTACCTCGTCCTCATAAAAGTCGGCGATTTTCGACAGCATGGCGTCAAGCGCGCCGGTCTGCTCGCCGACCGAGATCATCTGCACGACCATTGACGGGAAAACGCCAGTCTCCTCGAGCGGGGCGGCGATGGTCTTCCCTTCCTCGATCGCTTTGCGCGTCGCCATGATGGCGTCCTCGACAATGGCGTTGCCGGCTGTCCGCGCCGTGATTTCCAGGCCTTCGAGAATCGGTACGCCCGAGGTGATGAGGGTTCCGAGTGTCCGGCAGAACCGGGCCACGGCGATCTTGCGCAGCAGCTCGCCGAATACCGGGGTTTTCAGCGCGATCGTGTCGAGCACCCGTCGGCCCTTGTGGGTCTTGCCATACCGGTTGAGGAAGAAGCCGATGGCGAACCCGCCAAACACCAGGAGCGGCATGTATCGACCGAGAAAGTTACTGGCGGCGATGGTGATGCGCGTCGGCAGCGGCAGGGTCGCCCCCAGACCCTGGAACAGGACGGCAAATGTCGGGATGACCTTCCACAGAATGAGGGTGACCACGCCGATGGCGATGGTGATCACCGCGACCGGATAGATCATCGCGGAACGCACGGCCGATTTCAGCTTGACCGCCTTCTCGATGTATTCTGAGAGTCGCTGCAGGATGGTGTCGAGAATACCGCCCGCTTCACCCGCCGAAATCATATTGCAGAACAGATCGCTGAACACTTTCGGATGCTTGCGTAGAGAGTCGGCGAGCGAGTTCCCGGCCTCGACATCCTGACGGACCTGGAAGAGCACCTTCTGAAAGAGCCGGTTCTTCTGCTGCGTTCCGAGGATCTCGAGACACTGGACGAGTGGCAGTCCCGCGTCGATCATGACCGAGAACTGGCGGGTGAAGATCGCGATCTCTTTCTGGGTGACGCTGCCGCCGAACTTCGGAATCGCGATCTCCTTCCCCTTCTCGGTCACCGCCGACACCATGATCTGCTGTCGGCGCAGGAGTGAGATCACCGCGTCCTTGTTCTCGGCGGAGACGGTCCCTTCCTGGACCCTCCCCATCTTGTTCTTGCCCTTCCAACTGTATGTCGGCATTGGTGCGTCCTCTCCGGGCCTAGCGCTTCACTGCGCGGACCGAGGCTGTACTCATCGCGGTCGGCTGGTTAATCAGCCCGGCACCGCGATTGATCATTTCCTGCAGCTCGTCGGGA
>JAPUIN010000113.1 GCA_027297005.1 Acidobacteriota bacterium | reverse complement strand
AAGAACGGATTGAAATCGGTCAACGCGTCATTCGGGGCGAACCACTTCCTGAGATCGCGTTCGATCCGGGCGACGTCCTTTCCTTCGAAGTCGTGGATTGGATGGAACGCCTTCGGCTCGTTCGGATCCTGACCGCCGATCGCCGCGACGAACAGGGCCTTCGGCTGCTCCAGGCCGCCCAGCCGGTTCAGGTGCCCGTAGATGTAGTGAGCCAGGAATTGAAGTGAGTCGTCGTAGTGCCCGCTGTTCTGGAACGAGCCGCTGGTGTCGACGCCGATGAACAACGTCGTCCGGGGTTTTCTGTCTGTGGCCTCCAGCCCGCAGCCGGCGAGCAACAGGACCCAGGCGACCAGGGCGGCCAGTGCGCCTCGCGTCACCGTCGGCCGCCTCATGAAGGGGTCTCCGCCTTGCGCGGCCGCACCTTCAGGAAGGAGGCGATGTCGCGCGTCTCCATGACATCCTTAAGGCTCTTGAACGGGAGGCTCATCGCCGGATTGGAGGTCAGCAGTATGAGCGCGAAGTTCAGCGACGCGGCGAGGACCTGGAGAACCGGCAGGGTCAGATATTCGATCACCTCTGCACCCTTGATGTGCAGCCACTCGATCTCCATCTTGAAATCATTGATCGGATCCCGCCACCAGCCCGTCTCCACAGGAACGGGCGTTCCCGGCGCCGGCTCGTCGTACTGCGCGAGCGGGCGGCGGGAGATGAAGGCCAGCAGCGGCGGCGTGCCGAACTGGCCGAACAGGAACCAGGTCATGCCGCGGATGCCGATCCAGCCGAAGGCCGCCAGTGACAGCGTGAAGACGATCCCGAGCCGGAACTCCTCACTGGTCTGCTGGGCGATCCATGGCGTGATGGCGTCGACCAGCTCCCGGTAGAGGAACATCACCTCGAAGAGCATGACGAACAGCTCGACGAGGAGCATCTGAATGACGAAACGGTACTCGCCCCGTTTGACGGTGTCGAGGAAGGCCTGCAGGCAGGCGAAGCTCCCGAGGATCAGCATCAGGAGGAACATGTACAGGACCGGGCCGGTGAACCGCGGCGCATCCATTCCGACAAGATCGGCCAGCACCTCGGAGACCGTCGGGTAAAGGGTGTAGGTGAAGATCGTCGCCTCGATCACGCACCAGAAGAGGAGCATTATGAAGGCGATCCAGGGTACGCCGGGTTGGAAATAGGAGCGTGACAGGCGCCCCGTCATCGAGAACGGGGCGATCACGATCTGCCGGATCGATTCCATCAAGAATCGGACCGCCAGGCGGGCCAGAGTCAGCACCCAGCCGGTGGCGACGAGAGCGAAGCGGAAAAGCCCGACCCAGTAATGCCAGATCGCCCGCGCTGCATCCCACCAGCCGAGCAGCATCATCTGGGCGAACCGAATCCGACCGGAACGGAACGGGATCGTGTAGAGCGACAGCTGGGTGCACCACAGGCCGGCGAGGATGACCACGGCCGGGAAGAGCAGGAAAACAGCCTTCCCGGCGGCGACCCAGCCGTCCGGCGAATATAGAAAGAATCCCAATAGCTGGCGCTGCGCCTCCAGAACCCACAGGATCGGCGCCATGAGCCGATCCGCGAGCTCCGAGGACATGAACGGCGCCGCGGCAACGAAACTGTTATGCATCTCCTCCCCCTTTCCTCCACCCGGCGGGACCGAAGGTCACAAGATGAAGGTAGGCTGCCGAGGATGTCAGTCAAGGATTCCGGCCAATCGCTCAACTTCGAATTCGCCGCCGTGACGGTTTCCTGATGGCGGGCGGGGGGCGTGTGTCGAACTGCGCGACATCCCGTGACTGGTCGGGGCCCGGCTCACCGTCTGGCGGGTGGTGGATGCGGCGGCGCTTCAGGGCTTGGCTTCCGCATCTTTAACGGCAGAGGACCCGCGGCTTCGTCGCTCCCTGGCCGCGCATGACCAGGGCGCCGCCGATCGGGCTGAGCCCTCCGCCTTCAGAATGCCGCCGGGACTGGCCCGGGCAGCCCTCCCCGTATACCTTAATAGGTGGTGGGATGAATCGGAATTCGGGAGAGACGGCGTCGAACGTGGCTCCCGGGAGCCAGTCGGGGTAGTGCGTGCGCCCCGATGCAATACCCGGAGGGGCTCCTATTTGATGTACCCGAGGCTCCGCAGCCGCTCGAGATCTTCACGGTCGGCCATTTCGTAGGTCGAGAATTGCGCCGTCGCATGAACCCAGCGGAGGAGATCGTCACCCGAGGGGCTGAGGTCGGGATATCGGGCGATCAGGTTTTCACCCTCACCCACGCCTGCGAGATCGTGGACGGAGGCGGTCTTCCTGCGCGTGTCGTATACGTACTTCAGGGAGCCCTGGCGGTATCCGATCAGAATCGGCGTTCGTTTGACCCTGGGGGAGAATATCCTCCAGAACCTCTTGCGAGCTCCCTGGTAGGTCTCGAAATAGACGCGGCGCCCGGCGAGCCCGTCGGTCGGTTCGCCCCGGTCCCCGGTGAGCATGCGGGACAGGTCGATGCCGGTCGTGAACTCGGGGAGAGGGAGATCGAGGAGGGAGAGGATCGTGGGCATCAGATCGATGAGCCCGACCGGAGAGTCGACCGTGATCCCTTCCGCGATGTGGCCCGGCCAGGCTGCGATCAGCGGGATGCGAACGATCTCCTCGTAGAGGAACCGGCCATGACCGACGTAGCCGTGCTCCCCGAACGCCTCGCCGTGATCGGCGGCGATGATGACGAGAGTGTCGCGTTCCAGACCCAGTGCCCGGAGCGTGGTGAGCAGCGACCCGATCTGGTCGTCCATATGCCGGATCTCGCTGTCATACTTCAGGATGCGCGGGGGGATGGAACGGGTCGCCCCCCTCGCATCCGGCCCGAGGGCGTCGAAGAGGCCCGGCCGGCGAACGTACGGCGCATGGGGATCGAAGTAATGGACCCAGAGGAAGAATCTCTCCCCGGCGTGGCGCCTGAGCCAGGTGCGGGCCAGAGGGGTGACCTGGTGGGCGAAGCGCTGGGTGTTCACCAGATGGTAGCGGTTCCGCATCGCGTCGTCGTAAAGGTCGAATCCCTGATCGAGACCCGACAATCCGGCCCGCAGAGTCCAGCCCGAGAGAAAGGCGCCGGTCCTGTAACCGGCGTCCCGCAGCCGTTCAGCGAGCGTCCGGGCCTCCTGTGGGAGCGGGACGCCGTTGCGGACGGCACCGTGATCGTGGGGATGAAGACCGGTCATCATCGTCGCGTGCGCGGGTCCGGTGAGTGGAATCTGGGTGAGCGCCTGGGTGAAGCGGACCCCGCGGCTGGCGACGGAATCGATCACGGGGGATGTCGGCAGCGCGTAGCCATAACATCCGAGATGATCGACACGGGTGGTGTCGAGGGTGATCAGGAGGAGGTTCGGCCGCTCGGTGACGCGCGAGGTGGTGCCGGCGGCGCTCGGCACACGGGCCGGCACAGCGAGCAGACAGGCGATGGTGAGGATCTTCAAGATGCGGTTTATCGCTGTACCCCTCCCGGAGAGTCAACGCATTCTAACGGTGTCCCGGCACGAGGGGAAGACGCCTGGAGGCTGGTGTGAGGAGCTCGATGCCCGGATCCCGGAGGTGGGTCAGGCCGGCGTTATCGGCCGTGCTCGTAGCCGCCGCCGTGGCATTTCTCGCACGCACGGCAGGCGATGTTGGCTGGCGGGTACTGGGGGATCGTCTGGCCGGTGCCGATCGAACCCTGCTGCTCCTGGTGCTGCTCGTCACCCTGGTACGCTACGCCGTATGGTGCATCCGCTGGCAGGTACTGGTGCGCCCGGTCGAACCGATCCCGTGGTGGCCGGCTCAGAAGGCGCTGCTCGCCAGTCTCTTCATCACGACTGTGGTGCCGGCGTCACGGCCGTTCGGGGGGCTGGTGAGAGCGCGCTACCTGGCGCACGAGCTGGGTCGCCCGCGCGGTTCGCTGTATGGCGGCGCGCTGGTCGATCAGATCGGTTACACCGTGGTCTGCCTGGCGCTCGGAGCAATTTACCTTCCTCTCGCGTTCTGGGTTGATCCGGAGCGCAGTCCCGCTGATCTGCTCCTGCTCGGGCTCGCAGGGGGGGCCGGTCTGGGCCTCGTCTTTGTCGTCATGTGGCGACGACGCTCCTCCCTGCTCGCCCGCATGCGCAGCCGGATGCCGAGAGTCGCTGAGGCGCTCGAAGGGACCGTCGATGCGGCGCAACGCCTGCTCGCCCACCCTGCGACCTGGCGCGTGGTGGCGGTTGGTGGCGGCGCGGTCTGGCTGGCCAACGTCTTGACGTTTCAAATCGCCGCGGCGGCTCTCGGCTATCCGCTCGGCTTCCCTGCCGCGGCGGCCGCCTTCGCGCTCGGCTCGTTCGTCGGGACAATGACCGGAACCCCGGGTGGGGCCGGCACGACCGAGCTCGCCGCGATCGTGCCACTCGTGGCGCTTGGGGTGCCGACCGAAGTGGCGCTGCCGGCGGTTCTCCTCGCGCGCGGCGTCCACTACATCTGTTCGATTCTCCTCGGCGGGATCGCCACGATCTTCCGCCACCGCCGCGATCTCTCCCCCCTGGCGGCCGGCAAGGTCGAGGGCTGATTCGGTCGGCCGGGGCGATGAATCAGGCTCCGACGGTATGCCGTGCGCACGCGGCCAGGGTGCGGCGGCGGATCGATCCGGCAAACCGCGTGGTCAGGAAACGCGCGATCTTCTGACGCGCGGAGAGCTCGATCTTGCGCACGCCCTCCCGGCTGATGTCTAGCTCTGCGGCCACCTCGCGCAGTGTGAGCCGGCGCCGCCCTTCGAGCCCGTAGCGCGCCACGAGGATCTGTCTCTCGCGCGGTGCCAGGATCCCGAGCGCCTCGCGTACGAGAATCGTGGTCTCATCGTGCAGCAGCGAGTCTTCCGGATCGGCGGTCGAGTGATCCACGAGCGCCTGGATCGCTGTCCGGACCGAGTCGGACTCGTCATCGATCGAGACCTCGAGCGTCATTCCCGGCAGATCAGATGTGCCGGGATCCCCGTTGAGGCGCAGCCGGGCCCGGATCTCCTCACGTGTCGGTGGATGCCCGAGTTCCTGCAGAAGGGCGTTTTCCGCCTTCAGCATTCTGCGGACCCTCTTCAGGCGGTAGTCGGGCACCCGGACGACCCGTGACTGATACTCGAGCGCCCCCAGAATCTGCTTGTGGATCCAGTAGCTAGCATAAGTCAGGAACTTCGTTCCGCGTGACGCGTCGAAACGCCGCGCTGCCTCGAGGAGACCGATCGCACCTTCATTGATCAGATCGTCGAGCGGTACACCATAGCGCCGGTACTTCAGCGCTACCTCCGTCACGTATCCTCGGTGGGTCGAGAGGAGTTCATCCGTATTCATGGTCTCCTCCTTTCTCCCGTCCCCAAACCGACTCCCCGCGGTCGGAACGCCGGGAAGCGAAGCACCATCGTTCGTCCCGAAAGCGGGGGTGATTTGAGGGTGCGGTAGGTCGATTCGAGCTGAGCGATCAGAAACTCGGTCTCGCGGCGCTTGCGCGGGGTGACATCGCGCCAGCGGCCCTCGATGACGAGGGCCCGGCCGCTGCTGTCGGTCAAGATCGGTGTGAAGGAGTCCTCGAGCCAGACCCAATGACCGGAGATATGTCCGGTCCGATACTCGACGCCGCGGCTCACGTGTCCGCTCAGGGCAGCCTGCCAGAGTCTCGCCGTGCGGCCGATGTCGAAGGTATGGTTCAATCGCACCCAGTCGTACTCATGCTCGTAGTACGCGGGTGGGTAGCCGAGGATCCCCTCGGCACAATCGTCGATGAAGAGGTAGCGACCGTGGTAATCGATCCGGTCGGTGGCGATCAAAGAGCCGAGCCGCCGCTCGTGCGGCCCTAAGGGGCGCAGTTCGTCCAGCGTACGGTGGAGATCCGCGGTCTGCCTTTCGAGAGCGTTGCGATCCAGCATCGTCGCCTCACTTCGGGACGGGTGGCGTGGCGGGTATCCGCAGCCACGTCGTCCTGTGATCAGGTCCGATACGATCCGCCGGGCCAGATGCCCTCTAACTCTCCTGCTGGTCAGATACGTCGCATGGGACCCTCCGTCAACTACGATTTTCGATCCCCCTCTGCGCATGATCCGCACCCGAACAATTGGCGCCCGCGATTCCGGCGTCTACGATACGATCGGCCCCGTGGACGCACTCGAAATCGGGACTCGACATGACGGTGTCGTATCGAACGGCATCACCGCCGATCCGATCGGCACCGACCGGAGCGCACCGCGTCCCCTTCTCGCGGCGCTCGCGATCGCGATGGTCGCGATGGTAGGTTGCGCGGGCGGAACCACGGACCGCAGCGCGTCGGACGGTGATGCGATTATTCTCGCGACGACCAGCAGCACCTATGACACCGGCCTGCTCGACCGCCTGATCGAGCGTTTCGAGGCCGGGGACGTACGGCGCGTGAAGATGATCGTCGTCGGCTCGGGGCAGGCGCTGGCCCTCGCGGGGCGAGGCGAGGCCGATATCGTGCTGGTGCACGCACCCGCAGCGGAACGGCGCTTCATGAACGGCGGCGGAGGCCACCGCCGCAGGCGCATGATGTATAACGATTTCATCCTGGTGGGACCGGATGATGATCCGGCTTCGGTCGCAGGCGCTGAGGGGATTCTCCCGGCGATGCGCGCGATCGTCGACTCCGGCTCGATCTTCGTATCGCGCGGGGACGAATCGGGCACGCATCAGCTCGAGAAGCGGCTCTGGGATCGTCTGTCGTTCCGGCCGCGGCTCGGCCGGATATATCTCGAGAGCGGCCAGGGGATGGCAGCGACGCTGCTCATCGCCTCGGCGAAGGGGGCTTACACGCTGACCGATCGGGGCACGTACCTGGCGCAGCGGGATGGGCTCGCACTGGCGATCCTCTCGGAAGGGGATCCACTCCTGCGCAACGTCTATCATCTGATCGTTGTCGATCCCGGCACGGGGCCGTGGGTCAACCTGGCCGGCGCGGAGTCTCTGGCGCGCTTCCTGCTGTCGGAAGAGGCGCTCGCGATCGTGGGAGACTTCGGCCGCGAGAGGTACGGGCAACCGTTGTTCGTCCCCGATCCCGAGCCGTACGGATCCGAATAATCGTTGGATCATGTCCGGCGCGTGCGGAGCATGATCGGCGGAAGAGGAGGTCGACATTCATCTCTTGTTCGAGGGTTTGTGGCAGGCGCTCGAGCGGATCGTTTCTCTCGATGCCGCTCTGCGCGAGGCGACCTGGCGGACGCTGCAGGTCTCCGGCACGGCGACGCTTTTCAGCCTGTCGCTGGGGGTGCCGACCGGAGTCTGGCTCGCGCTGAGCCGGTTTCGCGGCCGCACCTTCGTCGTCGCGCTGATCAACACCGGTATGGGCCTGCCGCCGGTCGTCGTTGGCCTGTTCGTCATGATCTTTCTGTGGCGGAGCGGTCCGTTCGGAGGACTCCAGCTCCTCTACACCCCGACCGCGATGATCATCGCCCAG
>JAPUIN010000112.1 GCA_027297005.1 Acidobacteriota bacterium | reverse complement strand
GGCGGTCCGGCCGGTAGCCGTTCCGATATCCCTGGCCCGGCTCGGCCCCGTGCTCGTAGTACTCGCGGCCGATGGCGTCCCGCGCCTCCGCCTCCAGAGCCTCCTCGACGATCAGCCGCGGCGCCAGCTTGACCAACTCCTCACGCCCCGCCGGCGACGACAACCGTCCCTCGATCAGGTCCGAAAGAGATTGGCGCGTGCGCATCGATGCCGGCACTCTCGATCCCATGGGGTGCCTCCTTGCTGGCGCCGGCAGCAACCGGCGTCGGTTTGCGAATCCTCAACGAGGATGCACCCCAATCAAATTTTCCTGCAAGCCTACGACTTCACCCTCCATGAGTCTTCGGTCCAAATTATAATAGATATAAGATTTAGCTATTCCTTTCGCGGCACGTGCGCATTTACAATGCATTGTTGGGATGGGCATTTCCGAGCATGCGGATACGATGACGGCTCCCTGATGGTCGAACGGAAGCGCCCGGCCGCGGGCACGGCACCGTCCCCACCGGTTAGGGGCCGGCGGCGGAGGGCGGTTGGGGGGTATTGATCCCCTCCGGCAAAAGAGCTTCTTTTGAGCCCCGCCGCGGACGACGCCGGTGGTCGCCCCGGCGAGCGCAGCCACCGGGGCAACGGCGGGCGGCAGGAACAGACGGCGGGCGGACAGCGGATCGAAGGAAGGTGACGAGCACATGAAGGAAAGCAACATCCGAAAGAAATGGGAGCGCGGGGAAACGGTCACCGGAATGATCTGCTTCATCGGCGCGCCGATGGTGGTGGAGATCATGGCCCGCGCCGGGGTCGACTTCGTGATCATTGACATGGAGCACTGTCCGATGGACCTGGACCGGCTCGCCCATCTGGTCCGCGCCGCCGACGCCGCAGGGATTTCGCCCTTCGTGAGGGTGCCGGAGGTGGACGCCAGCCTGATCAAACGGGTGCTCAACCTCGGCATCGAAGGAATCGTCATCCCCCATGCGACCGAAGACAATTGCCAGGCGCTGGTGCAGGCCGTGCGTTATCCGCCTCAGGGCACGCGGGGGGCATGTCCGATCGTGCGGGCGACCCGTTACTGGCCCGAGGACTGGGATGAATACGCAGCGGCGGCGAACCGGGAGGTGATCATCCTTCCCTTGCTCGAGGACAAGGACTCGATCGACGGGTTCGAGGCGTTAGCGTTGATTCCGGGGATCGATGCCTACTTCGTCGGTCCGTACGACCTTTCCGTATCACTCGGCATTCCCGGCGCCGCCTTCGACGAACCGAGAATGAGCGAAGCCCTGGACCGCGTGCTCGATCTCGCCAAGCGGCATGGCAAGTACGTGGTGACGACCGTGGGCGACAGGCAGGAACGGGCCTATTCGGAGGACATGATCCGCCGCGGGGTCCACGGACTGGTCTTCGCGACCGACGCGCTCGTGTTCCTGCGCGCGTGCGAGCGCCTGCGCGCCTACACGATCCCCTAGCCGCCCATTGACAGGATGAAGGAAATCAGCCGTGGACAAGAAGGTCATCATCATGGTGCGGGTCAACGAGTACATGCCGCGCGACGTCAATAAGAACGTGCCCTTTACCCCCGACGAGATCGCCGAAACCGCGGCCGAGTGCGCCGAGGCCGGGGCCTCGATCATTCACTTCCACGCCCGCAACCCGGACGGCTCGCCGTCGCACGACCCCGAGGTCTACACCGAAATCGTCGAGAAGATCCGCGACCGGACGGACATCCTGATCGATTCGACGCTGGGCCAGATCATGGTCAAGGAGGACGAGAAACGGGTGGCCCACATCGCGAAAATGGGGGAAAACAAGAGGAAGAGGGCGGATTTAGCCGCCCTCGACGTGGGGAGCACCAACATCGACGCCTACGATCGGGCGACGAAATCCTTCAAGACGACGAACAAGGTTTACAAGAACTCCATCGAAACCTGCATGTTCCTCGCGGCCGAGATGGAGAAGGCGGGTGTCAAGCCCCACCTGAGCTGCTGGGCCATCCCGTTCCTGCGCGCCGCGGACGCCCTGCTGGACATGGGCGTCTTCAAGGAACCGGCCTTCGTGCAGTTCGTACTGTGTGAGGGGGGCATCGTCGGCGGCCACCCATGCACGGTTCAGGGCATCCTCGCCTTCGTCGACATGCTTCCGGCGAACCGGCGCATCGAATGGACCGTGACCTGCAAGGAAGGGAGCATCCTGCCTGCCGCGGGCGTGGCGCTCGAGCGCGGCGGCCACCTGTCCCCGGGGATCGGCGACTACCCTTATCCGGAGCTGGGCTGCCCGACGAATGCCGAGGTGGTTCACTTTTTCGCGGACCTCGCCCGCGCTTCGGGCCGTCAGGTCGCGACCCCCAACGAAACCCGGCGGATGCTGGAAATTCAAAGCTAACGGCGCAGCGCGAGGACCGGCCCTCCTTGGGGCGGAAGAGCCCCACCCGATCGCCGGCGCGGCCGGATATCCCGGCGGCCCTCGTGCCCTTTCAGTCCGATCCCTTGATGTACTTCTCGAAGTAGTTCGGCGGAGAGATCTCGGCGACGATCCCGTCGGGAGTCCGGAACTTGATGGGCAGGACCCCGGGGTCGGTCAGGATCACGCAGCCCATTTCCTCGATCTTCGCGCGGGCCTCGTCCAAATCGTCCACCTCGATCCCGAAGTGGTGGATGCACGGGCCGGGACCGGAAAGGCCCGCCTCGGGGGCGTCCTCGCTGTCGTACTGGATCAGGGCCAAATGGATGTTTCCGTCGGAGAGGTGGCACGAAACGTGGTCGCGGACCCTTGCCTGCTTGACCTCGGCAAAACCGAAAAGCTCTTTGTAGAACGCCTTCGATTTCTCTACGTCCTCGACCTTCAGCGCGATGTGGTAAATCCTGGACAATGCTTCGAATCCTTTTCCTGCCGCGGACGACGCTTGGGCGGAGAGAGACGACGTGGGGGAACCCGCGCGCCGGACGGCCGTATCATAAACGGGTGAAGCGGCCTCCGCTACATCGAGGCGGCGGACGAGGTCGACCGGGGGCCTGGTTTCTGCTATGAAACCCAGACAAAGATGTCCCGGCCCTCGATTTTGCCGACCGATCTCCCTCGCAGCTCGCCCGAGCATCCGCCGCCGAAGCGCAAGCCTATCGCGCCGCCCCGACGATGTCCACCGTCCAGACACCGGGCTTGCGAGGTAAGGACGCTCTTCGGGAGCGTCGCCAGATGCCTCGTGAACAAGGATTGAATGGCGGCCACGGAGCAAGGAGGAACCGTATGAAGAAAGTCATCATCGACGCGGGCCAGGAGCCCCGAGGGTCCTACGACCCGACTCGGCTGCGGCTTCCG
>JAPUIN010000111.1 GCA_027297005.1 Acidobacteriota bacterium | reverse complement strand
CGATGGCGAGCGTCGGGGCACGTCGAAGCCAATCGAATCTCTTCACGCCGCCGCCCTGGCCACCCGCCGGAGGAAGTGGGAGGCATCGTCGATCAACGAATAGATGGTCGGTATGATCACCAGGGTCAGAAACGTCGATGTCGTCAAGCCGCCCACGATCACGAGCCCGATCGGCGCCCACGATGCGGCGCGCCACTCCAGCGGGCCGAACCACTGTGGGAACAGGAAGGGGGCGATCATCGGCGTCAGACCGAGAATCGTGGTGATCGCCGTGATCAGAATCGGGCGCAGACGGTGCTGGCCGCCCAGCACAATCGCCTCGTCCCGCGAATGGCCGTTGCGGCGCAGATGATTGATGTGATTGATCAGTACAATCGCGTTGTTCACCACGACACCCATCAGCACGATCATCCCGATCATCGCCATGGTGTCCCACGGCTGGTTGGCCAGCTTCATGACGACGCCGACTCCCAGCAGCGCGAACGGCACCGAGAACATGATGGTGAGCGGCTGCGAGAAACTCTCGAACAGCGCTGCCAGCAGCATGTAGATCAGCGGCAGGGCGAACAGCCATGCGACCAGGCCGCTCTGCTGATCCCGCTGCTGATAACGGTTCCAGCGGCCGAAGCTCCAGGAGTATCCGGGTGGCATCGGGATGCCGCGCATGATCCGGCCGATGTCGCGCATCACCCCGAATGTGGCCGCCGAGCTCACGGCGTTGGCGGAGACGGTGATCTTCGAGCTGTGGTTCTCGCGCTCGAGCGTGCGCGGCCCGGGGGTGAACCGAAAATCGGCCAGGGCGCCGAGCGGCACCGACACCTCACCGGTGAAGACCGGGACGTTCTTCAGCTGATCCAGCGTCTCGCGATCCTCCTCACGGTATTGCATGACCAGATCGACCTCGCGGTCGCCGGTGCGAAACCGGCTCACCGGGCGCCCCGACAGGGCGTTGTTGATCGTCCAGGCGAGCGCGCGCGTCGAGAGCCCCACCTGCTGAACGCGGTCGCGCTGCACGCTCACCCGGATCTCTTCGTCGCCGCTCTCGGTCGAAGTGTCGACGTCACGGATCATCGGCAGCTGCGCCAGTTGACCGGCCACGCGGTTGCTGATCAGCTCGAGCACGATCGGGTCGTCTCCCATCAGCTCGACCTCCACGCCCGAGGTGCCGTGGCGGCCGCGCCCCGTGGCGAGCCGCAGAGTGACGCCCGCCTTGACCGGCAGAAGCTCCCGGATCCGGTTGCGCACCTCGGTGGTGCTGAGACGGCTCTCCTTTTCGTCCTTGAGGTAGAGGTTGAACTGCCGGTTACGGCGCCAGCTGGCCCGCGATCGGCCGGTGCCGCGGTCATGGTTGTAAGTGATGTCGGCGATGTCCAGCTCTTCGCGGTGGGCATTGAGCCGATCGTAGACCTCCCGGTAGAGCGATTCGATCTGCTGAAGCGAATACTGCTTCGGTGTATCGACCTTGAGGATGACCTCCCGCTCCAGCGAGTGGGCGGAGAATCCTCTCTCGATCGTCGTGAAGAGGTAGATCGTTCCGCCGAACAGCGCGAGGATCGAGAGGACGAACGGGAGCCGATGGCGCAGGGTGAAGCCGAGCACCTGCCCGTAGAGCCGGGTCACCCGATCGATGAAGGGGGTGGGACGGGCCGACTGCCCGCGCAGCAGCACCGCCGCCACCATCGGGACGACGGTCAGTGCGACGAGCAGCGAGGCAACCATGACGATGCAGATGGTCACCCCGATGTTCTCCATGTAGAACTGGAATCGTCCGCCGTTGCCGACGAAGATGAGCGGCAGGAAAACGCACATCGTCGTCGCCGTCGACGCCAGGATCGGCAGCGCGACCTCGGTGGTCCCGGCGAGGGCGGCGGTTCGTGCATCCTCTTCCAGCTCATTGCGGTGCCGGAAGATCGATTCGATCACGACAATCGAGTTGTCGACCAGCATGCCGAGCGCCAGCATCAGGCCGGCGAGGCTGATGATGTTCAGCGTCACGTCGAGGAGCCCCGCCTGCCGCATGAAGTAAATCAGCACGAATGTCGCGATCACCGAGATCGGGATCGCCAGCGCCACCAGGAAGGTCGTGCGGAACCGCCGCAGAAAGAAGAAGACGGCCAGGATCGCGAGCGCCCCGCCGATCAGACCGGCATCGCGAAGCTGACCCAGACCGCGACGGACATCCCGGGAGGCATCGGAGTAAATGCGGATGGCACTGCCCGCCGCCTCGGGCAACCGCTCGATCACGGCGATCTCGGACTTGACGCGGTCGACGACCTCCAGCAGGTTGCTATTGGAGGTCTTGTTGACGCTGACGGTGAGCGCCTCAATCCCGTTCAGGTAGTTGAAATTCTCCTTCAACGGAAAGTCGTATCTCACCTCCGCGAGGTCCCCGAGCCTCAGGCTGCCGGTCACCGGCAGATCGCGAACCTCGGCGGGGCTCCTCAGATTGCCGACGGCGCGAACCAGCAGCTTGCGGCTCCCCTCCGTCACGTGCCCCGCCGACACGTTGAGGTTGTTGTCGCGCAAGTGGTCGACGAGGGTGCGCACATCGATTCCATGCGCCCGCAGCCGGGCGGGGATGAGGTTGACCTGCATCTCCGGGGTGCGCAATCCGCTGACGTCGACCTGGGCGACCCCCTCCAGCCTCTCGAGGCGGCGCTGGAGGATCTCCTCGGCGAACTCGTAGAGACGGACTTCCGGCCAGTCGGCGCTGAGATCGAACCTCAGCACCGGGATGTCGGAGCTCTGAAACCTCCGGATCGTGAGGCGGTCGAGATCGTCCGGGAGCAGACCCCGCGCGCGCTCGATCCGGTCGCGCACCTCCACCGCCGCCAGGTCCATGTCGGTCCCCTCGACGAAGCTGACGCGCACGTACGCGGCCTCCGAGGTGGCGCTTGCTGTCAGGGTCTCGATGCCATTGATGGTGCCGAGGGCGTTCTCGAGCGGCCGGACGACCAGACGCTCGACCTCTTCAGGCGAGGAGGAGGGGTAGAGCGCGCGGACGGAAACGCTCGACGAGGACCAGTTGGGGAGAAACTCCAGCGGGATCCTGTCGAGGGAGATGACGCCGAGCACGAGGACGCCGAGGACCGCCATCCCCATGGTGACCCTGCGCTCGACGGCGAACCGGACGATCGGATTGTAGCGGGACTCGGACATGCCGGGGCTCCTGGTCCGCATTTCTCCAGAGGACGCTGTCATGGAGCGGGCTCCGGGAGCCCACACCGATCATGATAACCCGGTGGGCATCGAAAGACCCAGCCTTCGCCTTAAGTCCTCATCACGGCGTACGGCAGGCCCCGGGGGCGCCCGTCAGCGACCCGCCCCTTCGGGTGTGGGCTCCGGCAGATCGTTCCAGTTGAGCAGGGCGTTCCAGGCGATTCGAAAGTCGGAGCGGCTCATCAACCGATGGATCGGATCGAAGATGAAGGCGATGACCCGGCCCTTTCCGACCGGGATGTCGAAGAGCGCCGGCTTCCCCTGCAGCTCACTCTCGCCGGTCATGCCGCCGGAGACGACCAGGGGGTGTTCCTCTTTCTCGCCATCCTCGCCGTCGTCCTCACCTTCGTCTTTTCCGTCGCCGTCATCGCCGTCGTCCTTCTCGTCGTCGATCCCATCGTCCTTCGCATTGGTGCTCCTCCATGGACCGTCCTCTTCGGAGCGCGGGTCGTCGTAATGGGGTGGCTCGGTTCCCCACCTCATCACCACCAGGTGCTGATCCCCCTCAGCAACGTCGTACAGCGTCTCCGCCCCGCGGAAGACCGAGGTGATCTCCGGGTAGCCGTAGGCGAGCGGGTGCTCCGGATTCACGAAGCGGGCGGTGATCTCCGTGCCGGGCGTGTACAGCTTCGAGGAGCCGCCGCGGCGGACGTCGCGCACGAAACCACCGTCGAGCGGCACGGTGCTCGACCCACCAAGGGTGATCAGGACGCCGCCGCGCTCCACGAACTCACGCAGGTTCGCGACTCCCTGGTAGCCGAGGCCACCGGTGATGTCGGGCGAGGAAGCGGGCGTCCCGTGACTGGGGAACTCCTCCGTCTTCGTGTACGGCATCGGGCCGTGGCGGGGATCGATCCCCTGAATGACGCTCTTGAACGATTCGTACGAGTTCGGGTAGAGGATGACGTCATACTTCTCCGCGAGCCCGCCTTCCTTGACCTGGTCGTCCAGAATGTAGTCGTACTGGATCCCTTCCTCGTCGAACAGCATGCGGACCCAGCCGGCGCTCTCGGTGTCACGCCAGGTGTGGAAGAGTGCCAGCCGCGGCAGATCGAGCGGATGGGATGAAACCTTCGGCTTCTTCGAGACCGAGACGAAATCGAGACCCAGCTCCTGCGCGACCGACTCGAGATCCCGCTTCAGGCCACTCCCGCCGCTCACGATCCAGGAGCCTGGGGGATACTCGACGCCTCCCTGCTCGAAGCTCTTCTCGGCCGCCGCGACTTCATATTTCGACAGCCGGTGGCGCGCGGCGTAAAGCGCCTCCTGCCCGGTGTCGCGCAGCAGGAAATGCGGTCCGCTTCCTTTCACCTTACCGGCATACTTCACCGGCGTGTCGACGAGATCGACCGGCACCTCACGTACCCCCGGCTCATCGACCCGCAAGACCTCGACGCCGAACGCAACCGGCAGCGCCCACGTGACGTCGTCGTACGGGCTGTAGGGCGCCTCGTCGGCGGGATAGTCCTGCGCCTCGAGGAGATCCCAGGCGTAGCCGCGATACGGCTGATCCATCCGGACCACGAACGTGCCGCGCGGGAACTTCCGATCGTTCGCCTCGAACGACTTCTTCGCGCGCGACACCTCGATGCCATGATCGCGCAGCAGATTGACGAGCCTCGCGAGTCGCCCGCGGTCGTTCTGCTCCTCGGGGATGACGAAGGCGTACGGCGCCTCCGAGCGGCCCCGCTCGACGGCGCGGTTCGATTTGCGCCAGAAGTCACGCAGCATGTCGCGGTGATGCTGCGAGGTGTACTGCAGGATCGACAGCACGCCAGTCTGCATGTAGTTCGTGTTGTTGCGCAGCGACCACCTGAAGGTTCGAGGCGGCGGCCAGGGCCGGTACCAGGTGCGCCGGGTGACCGGTTTGCCGGCGTACCCCCCCCAGCGTATGTTGAGTCGCACGTCCATGGTATCGGCGCTCGAGATCCCGAAGGTCTCGTAGCCGCGTCCGATAGAGTTGTGGTTCACCGCCCACGACTCGAGGAACACGTGGCCCCATCCCTCGCCGAACGCCCAGGTCCAGACCCCCGGCATACCGAGCGACGCCATCACACGCACCTCCTGGAACGCCATCTGGTGCCACTCGCCGACCAGGATCGGATCCATGTACTTGTTGTAGGGGCCGGTCCCGGTCCAGACGCAGAGGAGCGCGATCGACTCGTGCAGGTCGTGCACGACCTGGGGATGCCAGCGGTGGAAGGCGTCCTGGTCCGCCCGCGTCAGCGACAGTGCTCGCTGGTGGGTGTCACGATTGTTGTCGTGGAAGACGTATTTACCCCAGAACGGCGGCGAGCGGCGGGGGAGGTGCGCATAGTCGGTCTTCCCCTTGAGGAAACGGTAGTACCAGTCGACCGTCTTGTCGCGCCCGTCCGGCTCGGAGACAGGATTCATCAGGGTGATCACGCGCTCACGGATGGCGCGAATCTCGGCGCGCTCCGAGACCGCCAGCCGGTAGGCGAGCTCCATCAGCATCTCGGGGCTCCCGGTCTCGGTCGAGTGCAGCCCGCCGTTGAGGAAGTAGATCGGCTTCGCCCACTCGATCGTGCTCTGCATGCATGCCTCGTCACAGCCCCGCGGATCGGACAGCGCCGCCGTGGCACCGCGGTAGCGATCGAGGTCCGCCATCGTCTTCTCGTCCGACACGATGACGATGATGATCTCGCGCCCCTCCTCGGTGGTCCCGATCGTCTCGACCCGCACCCGCGGCGATGCGGCCGCCAGGGCCCGCATGTAACCGTAGATCTGCGTCGTGCGGCTCAATTCGCCGGGCGCCCCGGCGATGTGCCCCAGGTAATCGGTCGGCGAGGGGACGTCGGCTGATTCGGGGACGTACGCCACCCAGGGGTTCAAGAAGCGATCCTCAGTCGTGGCCTCCCGGATCGCTTCGACCGAGCCTGGCTCGGGCGTATCGGGGGCGTAGGGATCGGGGGCATCGGCCAGCGCCAGGGTGGCGCTCACCGCACAGACCAACAGGGCCACGCGTCCTCTCACAGGAGACCTCCTCATTAGATTTAGGACCCGAACTGTAGCGGAGGGTATTTCGCGAGTCAATGCGGGCAGAGACCTAACTGTTTCTAAGGGTAAGGGGGTAAGGCGCGTGAGGCGCAGCGACGCGGATCCGCGTCCGGCGGGCGCAATCGGGGCGCCTTTTGCCCGGAACACCTCAGCCATCGCTCTTCCTTGATAAGATGAAGTGGATATGATCATGATGCGAACCTTCCGGTTGTTGCACCCCGCGATGGTGACGATCCGGGCCACGTTCCTGGCCCTGATTCTGATCGCGTTCGCGCCTGCCTCATCGGCCCTGCTGGCAAGCGCCGGCTGAGCCTGAGGACAGCCGCAGCTCCCGGTCGGGAGCCTCTCGAGCCAGGGACATATCGCGAGCGGCCAGCGATCGCTCACCATCGCCTACCTCTACCAGGACCTCGACACCCCCTATGCCGGCAGTGAGGAGATCGCCAACCCTGGGGGACGGCGCACCATTCAGCGTACGACGGTGGCGCAGCTTGACTGGGGGCTCGGCGAGCGTCTGTCGGCCCGGCTCCTGCTCCTCGGGCGTGACATCACGGCCACGGGAATGGTCGAGTTCGACTCGGCCGGGCTTGGCGACATCGAAGCTTGGGCGCGCTGGGGGCTGGGTCCGGAGGAAGGACGCGGGGGGGGAGCGGTTGCGGGCGGACTCGCCTTTCCGACCGGCCGCGAGGGGGATCCCTCGGTGACGGACGAGAATATCGTCTTCGGCGCGGGCGATTACTCGCTTCTCCTCTCCGTTGAGGGATTCCGGCGCCTGACCTCTTCTCAGACGCTGTTCGGGCTGGCCCGCTATCGGTACCCGATGGGGAGCGGATCGAACGGCTATCGCTTCGGAGACGACTTCGGCTGGGCGGCCACCTGGCGGTGGAACCCGGGGGCAGGGCCGATCGGCCTGCTGCTCGGGGCGAGCGGCCAGCATCTCGGTCGGGACGAGTTGAACGGGGCCGATGTCCTTTCTCGCGGCGGCCGCATGAACCACCTGTCCGCCGGCGTGAGCTTCCCGGCCGGAAAAAGAACCTCCATCGGTCTGGTCGGGCAGCATCTGATCGATCAGGACATGCGCGGGGACCAGCTTCTCGCGCAGTGGAACTTCGTCGCCGCCTGGACCCTCGCCTGGGGCCAGCACCTCCACGAGCCCCCCTCGACCAGCTTCGACTGACCTGCATGGGAACCGGATCGCGAGTACCCTTGCGTGAACCGATCGGACCCGCTCCGCAACGATTCGGCGGATACGGAGATCAGGCGCTTGCTCCCGACTTCCCTGAGGTGGCTTGCCCGTCATCTGTTGATCCTCCTGTGCGCCACGACGTGCGCTCTCATCGCTCTCGGAGGATGCCAGCAACCCCCCGCGGAGCAGAGCACCGGAGTGGCGACGGTCGACCTGCCCTCGACCGATCGCCTCGCGAGGGTTCGCTCCTACATCAAGCAAGGGTGGCGCCATCTGACACGATCGCACGCCGATCTGCCGGCCGCGCTCAGGGACGACAAGGTGCCTCACGTCGAGGGGACGCCCTGGGCCCTCTACGTCTCGTCGAGTGAGGATCCACGAACCGTCGCGGCTGTGCTCGAGCGATCCCTGACCGCCGCGCAGATCGAGGGGATCCGGATCGCGCGGCTACCCGGCTTGCGACTCGGTCCCGCAGGCGGGGTCGAGCCGCACGGGCTGCTCTACCTGCCTCACCCCTACGTCGTGCCGGGCGGGCGGTTCAATGAAATGTACGGCTGGGACAGCTACTTCATACTGCTCGGCCTGTTGCGGGATGGCGAGAGGGATCTCGCTCGCAACATGGTCGATAACTTCCTTTTCGAGATCGAGCATTACGGGATGATCCTCAACGCCAACCGCTCCTATTACCTGACGCGGTCGCAGCCACCGTTTCTCACGTCGATGATCCTGGGCGTCTTCGAACGGACGGGGGATCGCGACTGGCTGCGCGGCACGCTGCCGGCGATCGAAAAGTTCTACCGTTACTGGACGAGCCCGCCGCATGAGATCGACGGGGTCGGTCTGTCACGCTACCATGCCCTGGGAGAGGGACCGGCCCCGGAGGTCGTCGCCGGCGAGACCGACAGCGCGGGGCTGACGCACTACGAAAGGGTGAAGCACGCGTATCGGGCCGACCCGCCAACGCAATACGATCTGTCGCTCTATTACAACTCCGCCACGGACCAGCTGACGCCGCTCTTCTATATCGGCGATCGTTCGATGCGGGAATCGGGATTCGATCCGTCGGACCGATTCGGACCGTTCAGCGTCGACATCATCCATTACGCTCCGGTCTGTCTCAACTCGCTTCTCTACCGTATGGAGACTGAGACCGCGGCAATACTCACAATTCTCGGGGATGAAGAGAACGCCGAGCCATGGCGACAAGGGGCAGCCGCCAGACGAACCCGGATCAACGACCACCTCTGGGACGAATCGGAGGGGCTCTACATGGATTATCACTTCCCGAACCGACGGCTCAGCGACTACCCGTTCGCGACGACCTTCTATCCGCTGTGGGCGGGGATTGCGACGGAGGGGCAGGCCCGCCGCGTGGTGGAAAACCTTCCCCGGTTCGAAGCACGCTGCGGCCTTCTGACCAGCACGACACGGAGCGGCAGCCAGTGGGACGCGCCGTACGGCTGGGCCCCGCTGCAGTTGATCGCGGTCGAGGGGCTTCGACGGTACGGCTACGACGCGCAGGCGGATCGCCTCGCCGGAGCATTCATCCACGTCGTGGTGAAGGAGTTCGAAGAACACGGAGCGATCTTCGAGAAGTACGACGTCATCAGGTGCGAATCGGACATCGCGGCCGGGATCCGGTTCGGGTACGCCAGCAACGAGATCGGGTTCGGCTGGACGAACGGTGTCTTTCTGGAGCTGCTGTCAGGACTGTAGTATTCTCCTGCACGTCCCTGGTATTTTCGGGTTCCACCACAACCGGATGAGAGGGTCGTCATGCGCCGGAACATTGCCGGATTTCTCTGCTCCAGTATCATCGTCTGCTGTTCGATTTCGGTTCATGCGCGAGCACAGGAGGACAGACCGAGATGACTAACGTGAAATCGATCGTCGCCCCGGACGATTTCCCCGCAAGCCGGAAATGCATCTACCTCAACACGGCCTCGGTCTGTCTCATGTACAGCGGTGCCGAGAAGGCCGTCGTCGACTGGACCCAGGACCTCGCCCAGAACGGTACGGTTCATTTCGACGAGGTCGCCGAGGAGGGTGCGTTCGCGACGCTGCACACGTCGGCGGCGCGGCTCTTCAACTGCCGCCCCGAGGAGATCGCCGTCGGATCCAGCGCCACCGAGCTGCTGGCTTCTCTCGCGTGGGCGGTGGCGCCTTCTGCGGACAGCAACATCGTCAGCAGTCAAAGCGAGTTCCCCAGCACGGTCTATCCGTGGGCCCGTGTCGCGCGCCACACAGGGGCGGAGGTCCGCCTCGCTCCGGCACGGGGCGATTGGGTCCACATTGACGACCTCATCGAACTGATCGATCGGCACACGTCGGTCGTCTGCGTCTCCGACGTGATCTACAGCACCGGCCAGCGTCTCGACGTGGCGAGGCTCGCGGAGGCCGCGCACCGTCACGGCGCGCTGCTCGTCATCGACGCGACCCAATCGGCGGGCGGGATCCCGATCGATGTCAAAGCGCTCGGGGCCGATGCGCTGATCGCCGCCTCCTATAAGTGGCTCTGCGGGCCGTTCGGCGTCGCGGTCATGTATCTCGCGCCCCACCTTCACGGGCGCCTCGATCCGGGCCTGGTCGGCTTTCGATCGCACGAGCAGATGTGGGATCTGCGGGCGGATCGACTGCAGCTCCCAGCCAACGCCCATCGCTTCGAGTTCAGCACCATGGCCTATGGATGCGTCCCGGGTCTCGCCAGCTCCATCGATTATCTGTTGCGTCTCGATATCGGCCGCATCGCCGCGAGGAACCGGGGGCTCTCCGATCTTCTAATCGAGGGGCTGCGCGAGAGGAAGGCGGAGATCGTCTCGCCACTGGACGACGGCGCACGCACATCGATCGTCTCGGCCCGATTCACTGACACGGACGTCCGTGCACTGGCCGACTACCTGATTCGAGCCGGGGTCGTCGTCTCCGCGCGTCGAGATGTTCTGCGGTTTTCTCCGCACCTCTACAACGAAGAGGATGACATCCGGCGGGCGCTGTCGGTCACCGATCGGTTTTTCTCATAAACCGATTTGACACGAGTCAGTCAGGCCGCTCGATCGATCTGAGAAGGGTCCTCCCCACCGCCGCCCAGTCGTGACGCTCGATGGCGGCGCGGCGCAGGGCCGCCGCGTGCCGGCGTCCGAGGCGAAAGGCTCCCGACACCTTCGTCACAATGTCCGCGACGGCATATCGTGGATCGCTCCGGATCTTCATCAGGGTGAGCGCCCTGCGGGGGATCCGCCCGGCGAGCGCATCGATGCTCGCCGCCGTACCTCCGAGATCGGTCCCGAGGGGAAACACGCCCGAGGCCATCGCCTCGAGAAAGACGAGCGGTCCCGCTTCCGGGACGAACGATGGAAAGACAGCGACGTCGCAGCAGGGCAGCAGGTGCTTCAGCTCGCGGTGCGTGAGGTATCCGGTGAAGATCACCCGCCGGCTCACCTTCGACTCGCGTGCGGCGCGCAGGTAGGGTTCGAGCTTCCCCTGGCG
>JAPUIN010000110.1 GCA_027297005.1 Acidobacteriota bacterium | reverse complement strand
AACTCGATCGGATCCTCGATGGTCATCATGTGCTCGGTGCGCGATGAATTGACGTAGTCGATCATTGCGGCGAGCGAGGTCGATTTCCCCGAACCGGTCGTCCCGGTTACCAGGATCATGCCTCGATTCTCATCGGCAATGGTCTTCAGAATCGGCGGCAGCATCAACTCGTCGATGGTGAGGATCTTCGACGGGATGACACGCAGCACCATGCCAACCGTCCCCCGCTGCTGAAAAATGTTGACGCGGAACCGCCCCAGGCCGGGAACCGAGTAGGCCAGATCGATTTCAAAATGGTCTTTGAATTTCTGCTTCTGGCGTCCGGACATGATGCTGAACGCCATGGCGATGGTCTCTTCCTGAGACAAACGATTCAATTCAGTGAGGGCCATCAGAGAACCGCTGACACGGATGACCGGATAACTCCCGACCTTGAGATGAAGGTCGGACGCTTTGCGCTCGATCGCGAGCTTCAGCAAGTCATTGATGTGCATGACGTTCCCTCCCTGGGACCGGACCCGTGCCAGGTGAATATCGCCCAGAATCTAGGTTCCGGGCCGGGGCAAGTCAAGGAAGGGGCTTTGTTTTGTGGACTTTATGCCGGAATGGACAAACTATCGAACCGGGGTCAGCCAACCGTTCCGGTCGTCCTTCCGGCCGCTGACGAGGGCGTTGTATTCGGACTGTAGTCGGGTAGTAATCTCTCCCGGGACACCGCCGCCGACCGGGATCTTATCGATCGACCGGATCGGCGTCACTTCCGTGGCGGTGCCAACGAAGAACACCTCGTCAGCGATATAGAGCATCTCCCGCGGAATGTGGGTCTCCATCACGGCCAGGCCGAGGTCACGGGCCAGCTGCGCGATGGTCGAGCGGGTGATGCCGGGGAGCACGGCGGCGGAGAGCGGTGGCGTATACAGGTCGCCGTCGCGCACCAGGAACAGGTTCTCACCGCTCCCTTCACTCACCAGGCCGGAGGAGTCGAGCGCGATCCCTTCGGCGTAGCCGTTGACCATCGCTTCCATCTTGATGAGTTGCGAGTTCATGTAGTTGGCGCTCGCCTTGGCCATGGCCGGCAGGGTGTCCGGGGCCTCCCGGCGCCACGACGAGACCATGACGTCAACTCCCTTGCTGGCCGCTTCCTCGCCGAGGTAGGCACCCCATGGCCACACGGCAATTGCCACGTCGACCGGACAAGGGAACGGATCGACCCCGAGGCTGCCGTAACCGCGATAGACCAGCGGGCGGATGTAGCACGCCTCCATCCGGTTGGCACGGATCGTCTCGAGCACCGCATCCTGCAGTTGGACCGGCGTATACGGGATCTCCATCCGGTAAATACGACAGCCATCGAACATCCGCGCGATGTGCCGATCGAGCCGGAACACCGCCGAACCACCGGAGGTCTTGTAGCAGCGGATCCCTTCGAAGATGCACGACCCGTAATGGACGACATGTGACATGACGTGGACGTTCGCCTGATCCCACGGGATCAACCGGCCGTTCATCCAGATCTTTTCCGTCTTGGCGAGGGCCATCGGGTCGTCCTCGAAAGATCCGCCAATGCTCAGCGATTAACAATTTAGAGTTTACGGTCAGGCGCGAAAGTATAGAGCACCGTCGCGGTCGATTTCAAGGGGCGGCGGGACGCTCCAGAAGCAACGCGATCCACGGACCGGAGCGCCGCAGCGCCGTCTGATGCAGGCCCAGCAGCCGCCCCTGCCGGACGACTGCGGCCCCGTCCTCGACCAGCAGTCCGGTCAGCACGGCCCGCCCTCCCGGATTGAGCGCGGCGGCGATCTGTGGCAGGAGCCGCCGGATGGTCACGACGCCGATGTTCACCAGCGCGAAGTCGTAGCGTCCCCTGGCGAGCAACCGTCCCGCGTCCCCCAGCCGTAGCGTCACGCCACGGTCGACACCGTTGTCCTTCAACGTTTCGCGCGCCACCCCGAGAGCGACCGGGTCATTGTCGATGGCCACGACGTCGGCCGCTCCGAGACGCAGCGCGGCGACCGACAGGATGCCGCTGCCGGTCCCGAGATCGATCACCCGGTCCCGCGCCTTCAGGCTCGCTTCGAGGATCCGCAGGCTCATGCGGGTGGTGGCGTGCTCGCCGGTGCCGAACGCCTGGCCGAAGCGCACCCGGATCGGCAGCCGGCCACGTAGCGGCGGGATCGCGGTCCCCTCCGGGACAACCAGAAACCGACGCCCGATGCGCATCGGCTTGAGGGTCTTCTGCCACACCTCGACCCAGCGGCGGGCCCGAACCCGCCGTAGCCGTAGTGGGCGGGCTGGCGCGACGCCGGCGCCGTCCAGGGCCCGGGCCAGGCGCCGTTCAAGCGGCGCTTGAGCCAGGCGTCCCGGGAACCAGGCGTGCAGTTCAACCCTGGGCCGGCCCGACGTCCGGGTGGCGGAGATGACCTGCACGCCGAGGCTGCCGACGCCCCAGAAGGCGGCGACAGCATCCTCCTCGACCTCACCCGGCACCGCCAGGCGCGCCGCGTAGTAGATCTCCGATCGCGGAGTGGCTGCCATCGGTCAGGAAAAGATGTCTTTGACCCGGCCGAAGAAGTCCCTGGAGGGTGTGTCAGCCGGATCCTCGACTTCGCGCAGCGACTCGAAGAGCTGGCGCTGCTGGCGGTCGAGCTGGGCGGGGATACGGACGATCGCGGTGACGTACAGGTCCCCCCGGCCGCCATTGATCTGCGGCATCCCCCTGCCACGGAGACAGAACGACGTGCCGCTCTGGGTGCCGGCCGGAACGCTCAATGTCTCGCTGCCATCGAGCGTCGGCACCTCGATTTCGGCGCCGAGGGTCGCCTGCGAGACGGTGACCGGGACGGCGCACCGGAGGTCGCTACCTTCGCGCTCGAAGAGCGGGTGATCCTTGACGATGATGACCACGTAAAGGTCGCCGGATTTGCCTCCGTTGCTTCCCCCTTCCCCTTCGCCGACGATCCGCAGACGGGTGCCGGTATCGACACCCGCCGGCATGCGCACCTTGATGTG
>JAPUIN010000011.1 GCA_027297005.1 Acidobacteriota bacterium | reverse complement strand
GCGGCGAACGACGCCCTGCAGATCGTCGATGTCGTAAATGTAGACGTTGTCCACCTCGTTCACCCGCGGATCAATATCGCGCGGAACGGCAATATCGAGAAAGAACAAAGGTCTTCCTCGACGCGCCCGGCTGAGCCGCTGCGCGTCCTCGCGCGAGACCAGAGTCTGCGGAGCCGCGGTCGAGGCAACGACGATGTCGGCCTGCCGCATCTCGTCGAACAGGCGATCGAATGGGGCCGCCCGTCCGCCCAGCTCGTCGGCGAGTTCCGAGGCGCGCTGGTACGAGCGGTTCACAACGACCACCGAACGCACGCCGGCGCTGCTCAGATGCTGGGCGGCCAGCCTGGCCATCTTGCCCGCCCCGAGGATCAGGATGTTGTTGTCGCTCAGATCTCCGAAGATGCGGCGCGCCAGATCGGCCGCGGCATGGGCGATCGAGATGGGATTGCGGGCGATGCCAGTCTCGGCGCGCACCTTCTTGGCCACCGAGAACGACCGCTGCATGAGGCTGTCGAGCACCGTGCCGAGCGCACCGGCCTGCTGCGCCGCGGCGTAGGCGTCCCTCACCTGCCCGAGGATCTGCGCTTCGCCGACCACCATCGAATCGAGTGAGGACGCGACCCGGAACATGTGGAGCACGGCGTTCTCGTCGCGGTGCAGGTAGCAGTGGCGCTCGAGGAGGTCCTCATCGAGGCCACGCTCGCCCGCCAGGAATGCCCGCAGGGTTTCGTCGGCCCCCTCAGCATTCGCGTGGACCAGCAGCTCGGTGCGGTTACAGGTGGAGAGGATGAGTCCCTCAGCGACCAGGCCGGTGCGGAGAAGGCGGCCGAGGGCCCCGTTGAGCTCCTCGGCCGGAATCGCGACACGCTCGCGCACATCCACGGGAGCGCTGACGTGATTCATTCCGTACAGGACGATCGGCACCTCAGTACCACCCCAGCATGCGCATGAAAAGTGCGGCGAACCCGACGATGGTGACGATCGCCGCCTTGCTGCCCCGCCATCCCCACCCCAGCCGGGCGATCGTCACGACGCCCAGGATCAACCAGGCGAGTATCGCCAGCGTTTCGCGGCTCTCCCATGTCCAGAACGTTCCGCTCATGCTGGCGCTGTAAAGCGCTCCCGTGACGATCCCGACGGTGAGCAGTGGAAACGCCCAGAGGAGAAACGTCCGGTTGACACGATCGCAGCGTTCGAGCGACGGCAGGCGCAGGAAGAACCGCGCCGGCTTCTTGGCCTTGAGCGTGCGATCGACCAGCAGGTAGACCAGGCTGGCGGCGAAGGTCACACACAGCGCGGCGGCGCCCAGGATCGTCACACTGATGTGGAACCGCAGCAGCGTGGGACGAAGAGGTGTCGCGACCGCAATGACGTCCCGCGGCAGGGCGCCCGAGATGAACAGCAGCACGAGCACGAGCGGCAGGATGATGACATGCAGGATCTCCAATCGGTACCGGACGTGGGCCACCAGGTAAACGATCACCGCGGCCCACGCGAGCACCGACAGAATCTCAGGGATGGTGTCGAGCGGACAGCGCGACAACTCGAGGCCCAGCATCACCAGGGCTCCGGTGTGCGCCAACCCGCCGAGCCCGGCCAGCCACGGTGTGACTTTGAGCACGGAGCGGCCCGAGGAGGGCAGGAAGGCGGGTACGAAGGCGGCGATGAACCCAGCGCTGTAGAAAAGAAGAGCGGCCCTCAGCAGGAGCAAGCTCGAAACCATGGATGACCCCAAGACGCGCGCTGCGATCTACCGCCCCTCAGCCGGAATCTTAGCACGCGCGCTTCCGGGGCATCAACGGAAGGCCCTCTCGTTCAACCCTTTCACGGCCGGTCCCCGACCGCGGAGCGGCAGGCGTAGAGGAATGAACCGGGTGAGTTGTCCCGCGAGCGCCTTGATCCGGCGCGTGCCGGGATGCTACGATGCGCCGCAGAATCGGAGGTACTCGTTGATCTGCGGGATCATCTTCGACTTCGATGGCACCCTGATCGACTCCTACGAGGCCATTGCCGACAGCCTCAATCACGTCCGGGCCGCCCACAATCTCCCCCCTATCGACCTGGAAAAGGTCAAGTCGATGGTCGGTCATGGTCTGGAGGAATTGATCGAGGAGGCGATCGGTCCAGAACGGGTCGATGCGGGCGTCAAACTGTTCCGTGAACATTACGCGCAGGTGTGCGAGGAGCGCACCAGCGTTCTCCCCCAGGTGAAGGAGACGCTCGAGGGGCTGGAGCGTCGCGGGTACCAGATGGGGATCGCGAGCAACAAACCCTCCTACTTTGTCCGCGACATCCTCAGAGCGCTCGAGATGGATCATCTTTTCGCCGAGGTCGTCGGCCCCAACGACGTGGCGAACGCCAAGCCCGATCCGGAAATGCTGGAGATCATCATGATGCGGTTCGGACTGGGACCGGACGAGATCGTCTACGTCGGTGACATGCTTTTAGATATCGAGGTGGCGCGGCGGAGTGGAGTTCCGATCTACGCCATCCCCACCGGTTCGGCGACGCGCGAGGCCCTGCTTGAGGGACGGCCGGATCGCCTGCTGCGCAAGTTTTCCGATCTACTGACCGTTCTCCCCACCCTCTCCGGCTCGCGCTAGGAGCCTGTCTTCACCCGGCGCGAAGCTCACATCGTCCAGCGCCATGCCTGGCGATCGAATCGCCAGGTGCGGATGCGACCCGTCCCGCCGTACACCACGACCGCCATC
Source organism: Acidobacteriota bacterium (assembly GCA_027297005.1). The sequence goes on along the minus strand of JAPUIN010000011.1, from coordinate 3,259 downwards.
ACCATGCCGCGCGAGTCGCTGACGAACAGTGTGCCGCTGCTGGCTGTGCCGAGAGGCGTGAAGGTGATGATGTCGGATCGACCGAAGCGTACGGGATCGTCACCGGGCAGTAGGGTGCCGCCGCGGGGAGGTAAATCGGGAATCGCTACGTCCAGCAGACCGAAATCGACGCCACCGAAACGGGATGGGAGATCGCGCGGCCCCGCGAGGAGCGGATCCTGCCCCGTTTCGATGTCGGCGGCGCGCACACCGTCGCCGTCCCCATCGGAGAAGAACGCGTACGAGTACGCGTCCCCCTCCTTGATCAGCCGCATCGCCACCCGGCGGCGTGAGGTGATCGCCTCCGAGCGGAGGCGGGACAGTTCTGAGGCGAGGGTCCGGGTGGCGGCCGCGACGCGGTGCCGGGACAACGCGGCGGTTAGCGCCGGAACGGAGATGGAGACGAGGAGTCCGATCACGGCGAGGGCGAGAACGGCTTCCGGCAGAGAGAAGCCGCTCCCGTCCCCTCCAGTTAACTCCCGCTGACGGTCACCCGACTGCGAATCCGCTCGAGAGTCCGATCTCCGATGCCACGGACGTTGAGCAGATCTTCCACGCGCTCGAACGGTCCATGCTTCTTCCGATACTCGATCAGGCGACGCGCGTACGCCTCGCCGATGCCAGGCAGAGTCACCAGTTCCTTCAGTCCCGCCGTGTTCACGTTGACCAGATCTGGCGTTCCCTCCTGCGCTTTCCCGGCAGCGAGCGGCGCGGGGACGACCGTCAGCGCCAGGACAGCCAGCAGGAGCAGCGCTCCGGAGATGATCATTGTGCGTCGTGTCATTGTGGATCCTCCTCCTAATGTGGGACCGGGTTGAAGAAAAGGTAAATCTTGGGGGAGTGGGGATCATCGGATCCCCTGCCCGCATCGTGAAAAAGAGTGGATCACTGAACTGGAGAGCCGATCGGTTGTTGTGATCCACTCCGTGCCTCCCCCAAGCTCGAGGTTCAAAGTTGCCAGTTCCTCGCGGAACCGAATGGTCAGGAGTGCATGGAGTGTGCCAGCGGAGCTTTCCAGCGGCACGCGGCCCGGCGTGATTGCATGAAGCCGTTGAGGGACACGGAGTCCCAATGATGAAGACGAGGAGTCGCGGATCCCGATCGGGTCAGGGAGGGAACGGGCGGGATGGCTGAAGACGGACGGCGTGGTGGTGCGCTCGTTCGGCGGCGGACGATGGCGCTGGGATCAGAGCGTGACGCGCTCGGCCCAGAGCACACCGTCGATGTCGGCGATCTCCTTCAACAGATCGTCCTGAAGCGCCGAGTCGAGGTTCAGAATGGCGATGGCTCTTCCCCCTGAGCGATCCCGCCCCAACGACATGTAGGCGATATTGACGCCCGCGTCTCCGAGCGCGGCGCCGATCAACCCCACCATACCGGGGCGATCGTCGTTGCTGACGATCAGCATCGGTCCGCGGAAGATCGCATCGAGGTAGTACTCGTCGAGGCGGACGAGCCTCGGGTCCCGTTTGCCAAACAGGGTCCCCGCCGCGGATCGCGACCCGTCCCGTCCCTTGACGCTGACCAATATGAGCGCAGCAAAATCATGCGAGTCGGTCGCCCGGGTCTCGTGCACACGTATTCCGATCTCCTTCGCGATCATCATCGCGTTGATCGGGTTCACCGGATCGGACTGCCTGTCCCGGAGGAACCCATTGACGAACGAGGCAGTCAGCGGGCGGGTCGGATACTCCAGGATGGCGCCCGAATACTCGATTGACAGTTCCGTCACGGGGCCGCAGTCACGTGCCGCAAGCAGGCGACCGAGCCGCTCGCAGAGATCTCTGTAAGGGAGGAGCGCGGGCAGCAGGTTCGGATCGATCCCCTCCATGTTCACGGCGTTAACGACCACTCCCTGCTTCAGATATCCGGCGACCTGCTCCGCGATGCGTTCGGCCACCTTGACCTGCGCCTCGCTCGTCGAGGCGCCCAGATGAGGGGTGAGGATGACCGAGTCATGACCGAGGAGCGGGCTCCCGGAGGGAGGCTCCTTCTCGAAGACGTCGAGAGCCGCTCCCGCGACCTTGCCGGATTCGATAGCGTCCATCAGCGCCGACTCGTCGATGACGCCGCCGCGCGACACATTGATCAACCGCACGCCGTCCCGACAGCGCGCCAATTGCTCCCTGCCGATCAGGTGATGCGTCTCGTCGGTCAACGGAACGTGCAGCGTGATGATGTCCGCCCGGCCGAAGATCTCCTCCAGCGGGAGAAGCCTCACGCCTATCCGATCCGCCACCTCCTCGGCCAGAACCGGGTCATACGCGACGACCTCCATACCAAACGCGCGGGCGCGGGACGCGACCTCCCGCCCCACCTTGCCCAGCCCAAGGATCCCGAGTGTTTTCTCGAATAGCTCCATGCCGAGAAATTGACCCCGTTCCCAGCGACCCTCCCGCATCGAGCGATCGGCGAGCGGGATCTTGCGTGCCAGCGCGAGGATCATCGACAGGGTGTGCTCCGCCGCCGAGATGGTGTTCTCACCGGGAGCATTCATCACGACGAGTCCGCGACGCGTTGCGGCGGCGACGTCGATGTTGTCAACGCCCGCGCCGGCCCGACCCACGACCCGCAGCCGTGGGGCAGCTTTCATCACGTCCTCCGATATGCGGGTATCGGAGCGGACGATGATCCCCTCCACGTCGGCCACGGCAGACAGGAGATCGGCCGGCGCCAGCCCCGGTCGATTGATCGGCTCCAGGCCAGCCTCCTTCAGGACCTCGGCGCACCGGGAAGAGACCTGATCCGCAATCAGCACCTTCACGATGACCGCCCCTCCAGAACCTCGTCCATCGTCCGTAACAACCCCCTGATCCCATCGACCGTGTGATCCCCCATGTGGCCGATCCGGAAGGTCGCCTCCCTCAGCTTCCCGTAACCATTGCTGATCCCGATGCCGCGTGCGGCCAGCTTGCCGATGAATCCGCCGACATCGATGCCCCGCTCGTTTCTGACGCAGGTGATGGTGTCGGATCGCGCGCCTTCCGCCGCGAACAGCGCGAACCGATCGCCCGCCCAGGTGCGTACGACCTCTGCCATCTCGTGGTGGCGCCGGTAGCGATTCTCGAGACCCTCCGCTTCGATCCGCTCGAACTGGACGAGGAGGGCGTTCAGGTGGCTGATCGATGGGGTGGCCAGCGGGTAGCCGCGATCGAAGTAACCCTTCAACCGGACGAAGTCGAAGTAATACCCCTTGCCGGCGAGACCCCGGGACCGCTCC
>JAPUIN010000109.1 GCA_027297005.1 Acidobacteriota bacterium | reverse complement strand
TCCGCAAACGGATGAGCCACGCAGGTGACTCTCAGAATCAGCGCCACCGGATGATGCCCGCCTCACGTCCGATTCTCGCGACCCATCTCACCGATGAGCCCGACTTCACAACCCCGACGCTCATTCTTGGCGATGGACCGTCCCGCGCGCGGTACGATCAGGCGATGGAGATCGCATGGGACGGCATTCGCAGGCTGCGCGGCCTCGGCGTGTCGGACCAGTTCGCGCTCTATCTTCTGCCCAATGCCGTCTCGATCCGGTTCACGGAATCGGCGAGCCTTCTCGATCTGCGGCACAAGCATGCGATGCGTCTTTGCTACAACGCGCAGGAGGAGATCTGGCGCGCCTCTCTCGACGAGGCCCTGCAAATCTGCGAGGTCAATCCCCGGATCGGTCGTTACCTGCTGCCCCCCTGTACGCTGCGTCTGATGGCCCGGGCCAGACCCGTCTGTCCCGAGGGTCGACGTTACTGCGGCGAGCGCGTCTGGACCTACCGTCTGGAAGACTACAAGCGGGTGATGTGAGCGGCAGCGTGGAGAGGATCCCGCTTCATGTCGCGGGCAGACCGACCGAGCCACCCGATCCCCGGGATCTGCTCGAGATCCTTCCCGGACAGATCGGCGGCCCCTTCCGGTTCGCGGATCTTTTCGGCCGATCCGCTCCCGTTGAAATCGAAATTGGTGTCGGCAAAGGACGCTTCATCCTGGAGCAGGCACGATCCAGACCCGGGGTCGATTTCCTCGGGCTGGAGTGGTCGCTGAAACACCTGCGGGTGACGAAATTCAGGGCCGGGCGTCTCGGTCTGAGGAACCTTCGCCTTTACCGCGCCGATGCGCGACACGTCCTGTCCGACCTCGTGCCGGAGGGGTCCTGTCAGCGGTTGCACGTCTACTGTCCGGATCCCTGGCCGAAGAAGCGCCACCACAAGCGGAGGCTGTTCAATCCCGCCACGGTGCCGCACATGGAGCGGGTGCTGTCGGAGGGGGGATTCCTGCACATCTCGACCGACGTGCGAGAGTATTTCGACGAGATTCTCGAGACCGTGAGCGCCCGCACCTCACTTTCGCCGTCGGTCGATCCGCTGTTCCCCGCCCCCGCGATGCCAGTGCAGACACACTACGAGGCCAAGTACGTCCTCGAGGGACGAGTCATTCACCGCGCCGCGTGGGCGCGGATCAGTCGATCTTGACGATGAGTTCGCCGTCTTCCACGTGGATCGGATAGCTGCGTACCTTCATGTCCGGATCCATCGGTGATTGCCCCGTGCGGATGTCGAAGTTCCAGGCGTGCCAGGGGCAGGAGACCACGCCGTTCTCCTCGAGGTAGCCCTCCCCCAGCGGTCCACCCTGGTGCGGGCAGACATTATCGATCGCGTAGAACGTTCCATTTAAGTTGAAGATCGCCACCACGTGTTCGTTCACCGAAACAACCTTGCTCGAGCCGGAGGGGATCTCCCCCGCCGGACCGCAGCGCGCATGGATCACCGTGTCCCTCTCCTACCGGATCAGGTACTCACCGATGTTGCTCTTACCATAAGTCGCGCCAGTGCTCTTCCGGAGCCGATGCGCCACCACGGCAAGGGCGCGGCGCACTCCCTGCGTCTTCTCCGGGTCGGTCAGCGGCTCCAGACGAACGATCGCGTCTTCCCTGCGTCGGGCGATCTGGATGAAGAATTTCTGCGTGTGGCCACGATCGACGACCAGGGTCTCGATCAGCAGGGTCAGTCCTTCGGAATCCCGGAAGACCCGTTCACCTTTTATGAGGAAGCCACCGTCGCGGACCAGAAAGGGCGCGATCCTGCTCTGGCACTCGTCGAGTGATATTGATCCCTGCAGGATGACGTGCGGCAAATCACTCTCCCGGGGGATCAGGCTAGCTGCTGTTTGACGAACTCGAGAACCTCGGCGGCATGTTCCCGCACCTTGACGCGCGGGAAGATCTGACGGATGGTGCCGGTTTTGTCGATCACGAACGTCGTACGGTGGATCCCGAGGAACTCACGACCCATGAAGCTCTTCGTACCGAACACCCCGTACGCCTTGCAGACCTCGGTGTCGGGATCGCTCAACAGAAGGTAGGGCAGCCTGTGTTTGGACGAGAACGACTCGTGGGACTCCATCGTGTCCCGGCTGACTCCGAGGATCACCGTCCCGAGCTCCTCGAAGCGACCGTACTCGTCACGGAAATCGCACGCCTCGACCGTACATCCCGGCGTCGAATCCTTCGGGTAGAAGTAGATGACAAGGTTTTTCTTGCCGATAAAGTCCTTGAGTTCGACTTTCTTGCCCCCCGTCCCCATCAGTGAGAACTTGGGGGCCTTCATACCGACATCCGGTCGTCCATCCGTAGCCATGGAGTGCCTCCACGCCAACCAGCCCGGCCGCGGTGGCGCCGATGGGTTTGGCGGAATCGATCGTCGCTTATTCTATCACAGCGATCGTGGGCTTTCGGGTCACCGCAATCTGCGTCCCGCACGGGGAATCGGAGCGAGGGTCCTATCCGGGTATGATGCCGGGTCGCACGCTTGGCAACGATTCATCACGGTTTCGCGTTCGATCCCCTGGACACCCGGACGATCGCGGCGAGACTAATCAGGGTCCACACGCCCTCGAGGAGGATGAATCCAATCTGGACCGCGTGGATCGCAACCACCAGCAGGATCCCCCCGCCCGCGGCGTTGATGATGTGATAGCGGAGTGAATCGCGTCCCATCCGCCCACTCTGGTGTGCTGCATAGGCGATCAGGATGAGGGCGGCCCCGACGATGGATGCGAGCTGGATCATGCGGTGCCGCACCGCCCCGAGCGCGGTCCCGCGCGAGCTTCGGACAGGCTCCTACGACGATTCGGGCAGCAGTCGCTCAATCTCAGCCTTCTCACTCAGGGAGTCGACGTACGACCGCACCGCCTCATCCCGCGCGGTCGATTCGAGACGGGCCCGGATACGATCCTTCACCTCGGCGAACGCCACGACACCCGCCGGCCGCCGCACACCGACCTGGAGCAGATGGAACCCCCGCTGCGTTTCGATGATGTCGCTAATCTCATCAGCGGACAGGGAAAAGGCGGCACGCTCCAGGAGGGGTGGCGCACCTCCTCCCTTGATGAGGATTCCCCGATCCCCGCCCGCGCTCGCGCCCGATCCCTCCGAATACCTGCGGGCCATGTTCTCGAAATTGGCCCCGGCCATCAACTCGGACAGGATCGCCTCGATCTTCTCCCGCGCCAGCCTA
>JAPUIN010000108.1 GCA_027297005.1 Acidobacteriota bacterium | reverse complement strand
AGGCTGTTGGCGTTCCACGGGTTCCGGGGCGCCTTCTTCCCCGCGAAGAGCGAGACGATGAAGTTGGTGGCCAACAACACCTGGGAGGCACCAAGGCAGAACGCCATTATCGTGATGAATACGTTCCACCCCTGCCACTGCTGCAGGAACTCGTACTGCGTCGGATCGTAGATCCGCCGCATGTGTCCACCTACCCCCAGAATGTGCATCGGGAAGAAGGTCAGATTGAAGAAGATGAAGGTCAGCGCGAAATGGATCTTGCCCAGCGTCTCGTTCATCATCCGCCCGAACATCTTCGGGAACCAGTAGGTGATCCCCGCGAAGACGCCGAACAGGCTGCCGCCGAAAAGCACGTAGTGAATGTGGGCGACGATGTAGTAGGTGTCGTGGATGTAGATATCAACCGGAGTGGAGGCCATGAAGACCCCCGACAGCCCCCCGATGATGAATGTCGCGACGAAGCCCAGGCCGTTCAGCATCGCCGCCGTGAAGTGAATGGACCCCCGCCAGAGCGTCCCCAGCCAGTTGAAAATCTTGATCGCCGAGGGGACGGCGATGACCATCGTAGAGATCATGAAGGCGGTCCCCAGGCTCGGGTTCATGCCGCTCTGGAACATGTGATGGCCCCAGACGATGAAGCCGAGCCCGGCGATCGACATCAGCGAGTAGACCATCGCCCGGTAGCCGAAGATCGGCTTGCGCGCGAAGGTGGCGAGAACGTCGGAGACGAACCCCATCGACGGCAGGATCATGATGTAGACGGCCGGGTGCGAGTAGAACCAGAACATATGCTGCCAGAGCAGCACCTGCCCGCCCCCCGTCGGCGCGAAGAAGTGGGTCCCGAGGGTCCGATCCAGGAGCAGCATCCCGAGCGTCGCGGCGAGCACCGGCGTCGCCATCAACTGCAGGATGGCGGTGATGAACAGCGCCCAGAGCGTGAGCGGCAGGCGGAAGAACGTCATACCCGGCGCGCGCATGTTGACGATCGTCGTAATGTAGTTGACCGCTCCCATGATCGATCCCGTCCCCACGAAAAGCACGCTGACGAGCCACATCGTCTGCCCCAGAGTCACGCCGGTGTAGTCCGGCACCGCGCTGAGGGGCGGATAGGCGGTCCAGCCGGTCGCGGCGGGACCGTTCTCCACGAAAAAAGAAGCTGCCATGATCAGTCCGCCCGGCAGGGCGACCCAGAACGACAGCATGTTCAGCTTCGGATACGCCATGTCGCGCGCCCCGATCAGCAGCGGGATGAGAAAATTACCGAAGGCACCGGACAGGATCGGGATGAACACCAGGAAGATCATCACCGAGGCATGCATGGTAAACAGCTGGTTATACAGCTCGGGACCAATGTAGCCGTCCGGCATGACGTTTTCGGGGAACAGGGTGCCGAGCGGCATCGGCTGGTCGGGGTAGCCGAGCTGCCAGCGGACCATCATGGCGAGCGCCCCCCCGACGACCATGAAGAACAGGCTCATCAGGAGGAATTGAATCCCGATCACCTTGTGGTCGGTCGAGAAGATGTATTTGCGTATGAACGGGATGTTGTGCTCGGACATCGTCGGCGCCTCCGGTCCTATGCGGGCTTCCTGGACGCTTCGGGAACGGCGTCCGGTTCGGCCTGCGCTGCGGCGACCCCGGCTTCGGCCTCATCGAGCCAGTCGCGGTACTCGTCCTGCTCCATGACGGTCAGGATCCCCTTCATCGAGTAGTGCCCGAAACCGCACAACTCGGCGCAGGCGATCTCGAAATCGCCGGTGCGCGTCGCCTCGACCCAGATCTCGATCGTCAACCCCGGCACGGCATCCTGCTTGAGCCGGAAGTGGGGCAGGAAGAAGCTGTGGATCACGTCCTCCGAGCGCAGCCTGATCTTGACCGGCAGGCCGATCGGGATGCGCATCTCGTTGTTGGTGATCACGTCGTCGGGGGTGTCGAAGCGGCCGTCCTCGCCGGGGTAGCGGATCTCCCAGTTGAACTGCGACGCAGTGATCGTCACGATCTCGTCGGTTTCGGGGGTGCTCCCCTTGATCTCGGTCCAGGCGGTACGGCTCGCGACGGCAAGAACCACCAGCAGGATAGCCGGGACGACGGTCCAGATCACCTCGAGGGTGTTGTTGCCGTGCGTATAGGTGGCGCGCCGTCCCTGACGCCGGCGGTATAGAAACACGAACAGGAAGAGCAGCCCCTCCGTCAGGACAAACGCCACACCCGTGAAGACGAGAATCAGGTAAAACATATTGTCGATGGTGGAACTGTAGGTCGAGGCACTCTCAGGCAGCCACGATGACATGAACGGGTTCGTCTCCGCGGAATTTTAATGATCCGGCCGGGGTGTGGAGCCCGCTTCCACAACCCGTCCGTAAGCGGTCGATGCGGGTCCCCTGAGCCGAGGATGAGGGGCGGACTTTACGCGACCGGCGGGGCCAAGTCAAGATGCCCGGCCGCTAAGCACCCCAGTGCTAAGCGCCGTGGCCTGCTCATCGTTGCACCCGTTTCTCCCCGGTGGATTGCGAGCAGGAGTGGCCGCGTCGGAACTGGGGAGACCTCAGGCGGAGCGGGCCCCGGTCGATCGCACCGCCTCCGTTTCATCCTTTGCCCTTTGCCCACCGATGCCACCCCCTTTCGGATTAAGATGCCGGCTCATGAGCGCTTACCGGGTCGTCGAAGTGGAGGAACTCGTCCACGATTATGCCGGTCATCCGGCGCTACGCGGCGTCGGGTTCGACGTGCGCGACGGGGAGATCTTCGGCCTGCTCGGGCCGAACGGCGGCGGCAAGACAACGCTGTTCCGTATCCTGAGCACGATCCTGCAACCGTCCGGGGGGGTGGCGCGCATCATGGGTCACGACGTCGTGCGCGAGCCGCACGCCGTGCGCGAGCGGATCGGGGTCGTCTTCCAGTCCCCCGCCGTCGATCGCAAGCTGACCGTCCGCGAGAACCTCACGATCCACGGCAGGCTGTACGGTCTCAATGGCGCCACCCTGCGCGACGCAATTGATCGCATGCTGCGGACGGTCGGGCTCGAGGGACGGGCCGGCGAGCGTGCGGAGACCCTCTCCGGCGGACTCCTCCGGCGCGTCGAGATCGCCAAGGGCCTTCTGCACAAGCCCCCCCTCCTGCTGCTCGACGAACCGTCGACCGGCCTCGACCCGGCGGCCCGGAACGATCTCTGGGACCACCTGGATCGTCTCCGGTCGAACGACGGCGTCACCGTGCTGATGACGACGCATCTCATGGAGGAGGCGGAGCGCTGCGATCGGATCGGAATTCTCCACGAGGGGAGGCTGGTGGCGCTCGGCACGCCGCACGACTTGAAAGGTGAGATCGGTGGGGATGTGATCGTCATCGCCACGCCATCGCCGGACGGGCTGTGCGGTGACCTCGAGCGACGGTTCGGCTGGTCCGCGGCGGTGGTCGACGGGACGGTGCGCGTCGAGCGGCCGCAGGGGCACGAGTGGATCCCCCGCATCGTGGAGGCGTTCCGCGATCGGATCGAGGCAATCAGCCTGGGGCGCCCCACCCTGCTGGACGTCTTCATCCACAAGACCGGCCACAGGTTCTGGGGCGGAGGATCGAAACCGTGAGGCGCGCCATCGGGGCCACCGCCGCCCTGCTCAGGCGGGAGATCGTTCGCTTCCTGCGCGAGCGCAACCGCGTGTTCGGAGCGCTCGTCCAGCCGATCTTCTTCTGGGCGATTTTCGGTGCCGGCCTGGGGGCGTCGTTCCGTCCTCCCGGCGGCGGAGAGTTCGGCTACGGGGCGTACCTCTTCCCGGGAACGGTCGTGATGATCCTCCTGTTCACGGCAATCTTCTCCACCATCTCCCTGATCGAGGATCGGCGCGAGGGCTTCCTTCAGGGGGTGCTGGTCGCCCCGATCCCACGCTCCAGCCTGGTGCTCGGCAAGGTGCTCGGCGGGACCGTGCTGGCCCTGATGCAGGGGGGACTGGTGATGCTCTGCGCGCCGTTCCTTGGCTTCCGCCTCGGACTGATAAATACACTGGCCTGCGCCATCGTGCTGTCGATCGTCGCCTTCTCGCTGACCGCGCTCTCCTTCTGCATCGCCTGGCGGATGGACTCGACCCAGGGGTTTCATGCGGTCATGATGGTTCTCCTGCTGCCGCTTTGGCTGCTCTCCGGCGCGTTCTTCCCCGCGGAGGGGGCGCCCGTATGGCTTGCGATCATCATGCGGATCGATCCCCTGACCTACGGGCTGGCCGCCTTCCGCCACGCGCTCGCCCTGGGCGCAGAGGTCCCTCCGGCCGGACTGCCGCCGTTCGGGCCCTCGATCGCCGTCACCATTCTCTTCGCGGCCGTCAGTTTCGCCGCCGCCGTCATCCTTGCGCGGCGGCGCGCAGCCGGCGCCGGAACCTGACACTGTGTTGCCGGGTGATCTGCCGACCCTGAACGCCTTGCTGATCTCAGACACCGTCCTGGCGACGGCGATCCTCGCCGTTGGTGGCTGGTGACGCTGGTGCGGGGGCTGCGGGGCCGGTTCGAGCGCCACGCAGCGGCTGGCCCGGGTGACTCTCCCGATCTGGCTCTACGTTTCGATCACCGGCGTGATCGTCTATCTCATGCTCTACCGTATCCCGTTCGGCTAGGTGCCTGGCACTTGCCGACCGCCCCGTGGGTTGTGCTAGAGTTCCTCCGCTCTATTGCGGCCCGGAAAGCCCGGGAGCGCCACGAGAGAGTCAGGGAGAGTCCAGAAAGAGATGTCGCAAGCGGCCAGCCTCACAGAAGTGGATCGCTTCGAATCTCCCCTCACCCCCAGGTGGGGGAAGTTGATGATGTGGTTCTTCCTCTGCTCGGACGCGATGTCGTTCGCGGGCCTGCTGGCAGCCTATGCCTCCGTCCGGATGTCGGACCCGAACTGGCCGATCCCATCCACCGTACTGAATGTTCCGCTGACGGCGCTGAACACCTTCATTCTGATCTGCAGCAGCGTCACGATGGTCAAGGCGCTGTCGGCGATCCGGCGTGGCGATCGCGCGGGGCTGATCAAGTGGCTGTCCGGGACGATCCTGGGCGGCTCGATCTTCCTCGGGATCCAGGTGTACGAGTGGACTCACCTGATTCATGGAGGCCTGACGGTTCAGTCGAGCCTCATCGGCGCGACGTTTTTTGTTCTCACCGGGTTCCACGGATGCCATGTTCTCTCCGGTGTGATTTATCTGAGCTGTATCCTGATCCGCGGCGCGCAGGGCGGCTATAGCCGGGAGAACAATAGTGCCGTCGAGATCGTCGGCCTGTACTGGCACTTCGTCGATCTGATCTGGATTCTGGTCTTCACCTTCGTCTACCTGATCTGAACCGGCAGGAGGGTAAGGGACGTGTCGAGCGACGCCACCGACCACGCGGAACCGAATTACTGGGGGGTCTTCTTGGCCCTGCTGATCCTCACCGTGGTGGAGGTCGGCCTCATCTACATAAAGATGCCGCGCGTTGTGATGGTCAGTTCCCTGATCGCCTTCGCCCTGGCGAAGGCGGCGCTGGTCGCGGCCTACTTCATGCATCTCAAGTTCGAGCGGGGTCCCCTGATCCTCGTGGTCCTCAGCCCGCTCGTGCTCTCGGCGATCCTCTACATCGGCCTGGTTCCCGACGCGACGACCCATATACTCTGGCTACCCCACTGAATCGGCGGTCGGTTGCAGACGAAACAATCCGGCCTTCCCGGCAGACTGATGCGGGGCGGGTCGTTTCTAACCGGAGGAACTGAATATGACCCGAAGCCTGCTCGTTCTAATCGTTGTTCCCCTGCTCGTCCTGACGGCGGCCTCCTGCGGCGGCGCTGAGCAACCCGCCACGACCGGTGGCGGGACCTCCAACGGCTCCGCACCGGCCGCCACGACGGGGGATGAAACCGGCACGGCCGCCCCGGCCGGCGCCGGCTCGATCCGCGGCAGCATCACCTATCAGGGGACCGCCCCCACGCCTAAGGAGATCAAAGCGACGAAGGATAAACAGGTTTGCGGGAAGCACACACACACGTCGGAGACGCTCGTGGTGGACGGGAACGGAGGCATTCGTTATGCCGTCGTCTCGATCGATCCGGTGCAGGGCGGCAAGTCGTTCGACACGGCGGTGCCTCAGCTCGATCAGCGCGGCTGCTGGTTTTACCCGCACGTCCAGGTCGTGCCCGCCGGCGTCGAGCTGGAGATCCTGAACAA
>JAPUIN010000107.1 GCA_027297005.1 Acidobacteriota bacterium | reverse complement strand
TCGGGTCGCTTTCTCTAAATCGAGCCGGACTGTGCCACCGCGAATTTCCATCTGGGCGTCGCCCACCGCCGGCGCTTCCACTCCCACCGAGGGCGGGCCGACGATTTCGCGAGAGCCGTGGCAGGATGGTCCCGGGCGCTCGAGCTGGATCCGAACAACTACATCTGGCGTCGACGAATCCAGCAGTATGGGCCGAGGCTCGACAAGCCGTACTCGTTTTACGACTGGGTGAGAACGGCGCGCGAGGAGATCCGTGCGCGCGGAGAGCATCCGGCACCCCTCATCGTCGAACCGGGCGGCGCGGAGTTCGCCTACCCGGCCGAGTCGTTCGCGCCGAGCGGCAGGGACGAGCAGGAGCCCGATCCCGGCGGACGGATCCATCGCGACCCGGGCGATTTCATTCGAGTGCAGATGGTCGTCGTCCCGCCGCGCGTCAGTGCGGGAGCCTCGGCGCGGATTCACGTCACCTTCACGCCGAACGCCGACGCGAAGGCGCACTGGAACAACGAGGTGGATGATCTGATCCTGTGGCTCAACCTGCCGCCCGGCTGGGAGGCGGACGCCCGTCGCCTGACCACTCCGAACCCGCGCAGACCGGTCAGTCAGGAGGTGCGAAAGGTCGAATTCGAAGTGAGGGTTCCTTCCGGAGCAGGGCCGGGGCAGGCGCGGATCCCCGCCTATGCTCTCTACTACGTCTGCGAGGATGTGCGGGGTACCTGCCTCTACCGGCGGCAGGACGTGACCCTGCTCCTGGAGGTTGCCCCGGACCGATCAGGCTGAGACAGATCGCCGGTCACTCCACCCGAACCTGACGATCCCCTGCCGCCAATCCCGAGAACACCGGGCAACAGAAGCATCACGGACGGCACACTAGTTGGGCCAGCCCCAGCCGAGAGTCAACCCGAAGGTGGTGCCACCCAGATTCAGGTCGCCGCCGGGAATGTCGGTCTCGGCGCTGCTGAAGCGCAGGGCGGCACCGATGTTGAAGCGCCGGCCGACGCGCCAGTAGACGCCGCCGCCGACCCAGCCCCCCAGCTCGCTTTCGTCCAGGATTTTGCCACCGGCTGAATCGATTTCGCCGCTGATATAGGCGAGCCCGCCGCCGATGTAGGGGCGCGCGTTGCCGCGCTGCCAGATCTTCCGAACGCCGAAATCGAACTCGATCGTGGTCCCATCGACATCGACACCAAGGACATTTTCATCGGTTGTCGAGTAGATAATATCGGTGGCGATCAGGAACGGCCAATCCGCGTTCCCCCACGTCAGCTCGATCCCGAACGCGTCGTGCTCGTCGATTGATCCCCACTCGTCGTCGTCGAAGAATTTCTGGCCGATCACGAAGTTGAGGTCGCCGACCGTCCGGGCCGATGCGATCCCGACGGACGCGAGCCCGGTGAAGAGGACGACCACGCCCGCGAGCAGAACTCTGACCCATCGCCTGGAGATCATCTCAATCCTCCTGTTCTGAATCGGCCGCGGCCGGATCGATGCGAAGCGATCACCCTGAGGTCTCAAGAGAACGTGTTGAGATCCCTCCGCTGCCCGGCTCCTATACCACCTGCCCGTTTCCGGCGCAAGGCCCGGTGAGGATCGGTCAGGCGGCTGGAATGGAGCCGTCACGCGGAGTGAGGGGTAAGGCTGCGAACGTGGTGGAGGCGGGATATCAGCTCAGGGTTGCTTCGGCCTCCTGCAGGTCGGAGGTCGCATCGTCCCACTCGTCGTAGAGATGGGCCAGTTCGATCTCGATCGATTTCTTTTCCTCGCCGAGATGCTGAGCCAGCCCCGGTTCCTTGTAGATGTCCGTGGAGGACATCGAAGCTTCGATCTCCTTGAGGCGTCTCTCCAGCGGCACGATCGCGGACTCGAGTCCGGCGATCCGTTCGCGATGTCTCTTCAGCCTGCGGTTGCGCAGGTTGCGCGCCTCCGCCTCCACCCTGCGCCGTTCCTTCCCCTTCGGTCGGGGAACCGGAGCGGGGGCAGCCACCGGCGCTGCCGCGGCGGGACCCCTGGATTTCCGCGCCGCTCCCGCACCGCCGGCCGCGCGGGCCCGGGGTTTTTTCCCGACGGTCCTCCCCGAGGCAGCCAGAAAGTCGTCATATCCTCCATCGGACAACGAGAGCCGCCCGTCCTGAAATGCCGCGACCCGCGACGCGACCTTGTTGATGAAGTACCGATCGTGCGATACGAACAGGAGCGTGCCGGGGAACGCGGCCAGCGCGTCCTCCAGCGCCTCGCGGGTCGGCAGATCGAGGTGGTTGGTCGGCTCGTCGAGCAGCAGAAAATTTCCCGGATCGAGCGTGAGGCGGGCCAGGGCCAGACGGTTCTTCTCTCCACCGCTCAGCACCTCAACGCGCTTGAAGACGTCATCACCGGAGAACTGGAAGATGCCCAGCAGGGATCGGAGTTGCCGGTTGGAGCGTTCGGGCCCCCACGCGCGCATTTCGTCAATCACCGTGCGGCCGGGCGTCAACGTTTCGAGCACGTGCTGTGCGAAGTAGTGCAGAACGACCTTTTCACCGATCTCGATCGCTCCCTCATCGGCCGGATCGCGGCCCGCGATGAGTCGGAGCAGCGTGCTCTTTCCGCACCCGTTCGGTCCGACCAGCGCGATTCGATCCCCCCGCCAGATCTCGAGGCCGAGCCGATCGAGAACCTTCCGCTCCCCGTAAGACTTTCGCACGCCCGCGAGCAACGCGACGCGTTGCGCCGATCTCGGGACGTTCGGGAACGAGAATTGCCACGAATGATCCTCGGCCAGAACCTCGGTGCGCTCCATTTTCTTCAGCATCTTGATGCGACTCTGAACCTGACGGGCCTTGGTCGCCTTGTATCGGAACCTTTCGACGAATCGCTCGATCTCGCCGATCCGGTGGGCTTCCTGGGCTGCTTTCTTGAGGGCCCGTTCCCGCTCCATCTCACGCTCGGAGTGGTAACGATCGTAGTTGCCCGCCCACACGCGGACCCGCTTCGAAACGACCTCCGCGATCGACGAGACGAGCCGGTTCAGGAACATCCGATCGTGGGAGACGACGATCATCGCCGAGGGGACGTCGGACAAAAATCCCTCGAGCCAGGTGACCGCCTCGAGGTCGAGATGGTTGGTCGGCTCGTCCAGCAGAAGATAGTCGGGCTTGCGCAGCAGCAGGGCGCCGAGTGAGGCCCTCATACGGAAGCCGCCGGAGAACTCCCGCAGGGGGCGGGCATGATCCTCCGGTTTGAACCCGAGTCCGCCCAGGATGATCTTCGCCTGGGTCTCGAGCTCGAACCCGCCGGCCGCCTCGAAACGGTGTTGGAGTTCTCCCGACTGCCGGACGAGGGTCTCGAGGCGCCGGCCGGTCGCCGTCGCCATCTCGTCGTGCAGACGCGACAGATCCTCCTCCATGGTCGCGATGTTGGCGAAGGGTGACAGGACCGCCTCGAGCACGGTTCCTTCCGCGAGGCGGGCGCCTTCCTGAGGAAGATATCCGAGCGTCATCCCCGGCGTGATGTTGATCGAACCCCGATCGGGCTCCTCCTGGCCGGTGATCAGGCGGAGCAGCGTCGTTTTTCCGGAGCCGTTCGGACCGACGAGGCCGATCCGCGACCGCGGCGGGATGGCCCAGTCGACTCCGGCCAGAACCTCGTGCCCGCCGTAGGCGCGCTCCACCTTCTGCAATCGAATCATGAGTCAGAGTTTCCAGAGCGCGGACGGGGCGCTTCAACGAAGAAGAATCGAGGCCCGCATCCCCCTGGCCACGCGGTTCGGCACGCGATTCGCATCACACGGGTCGAGGCGCAGGCGCGCCGCCACGACGCAACGGAGAGTGATATCATAACCAATATGAAGCGACTGAATGCAAGCCTTCTCGATCTGATCGTAGAAACGTCGACGAACCTGCCGCCCGACGTTCGTCAGGCGATGGCGGCGGCCCTCGGAGCGGAGCGGCAGGGGAGCCGCTCGGAGCAGGCCCTCAGGGTGATCGCCTCCAACATCGACACCGCGGCCGAGGGGAAGGGTCCGATCTGCCAGGATACGGGATGGCCGACCTTCCTCGTCAGAACGCCGGTCGGCGTCAGCCAGCTCGAAGTCGAGAAGCAGATCCAGGAGGCGCTTCGGGAGGCGACCCGGCTCGGGAAGCTCCGCCCCAACTCCGTCGACTCGATCACGGGGAAGAACAGCGGCGATAACCTGGGCCCCGGCACGCCAACCATCCACTTCAGCCAGTGGACGAACGACGACGAGATCGAGGTCAGGCTTCTGCTGAAAGGCGGCGGCTGCGAGAATAAGAACATCCAGTATTCGCTGCCGACCGAGTTGCCCCACCTCGGCCGGGCCGACCGCGATCTCGACGGGGTCAGGAAGTGCCTCCTGCATGCCGTCTGGCAGGCGCAGGGGCAGGGATGCAGTGCCGGCGCCGTGGGGGCCTGCATCGGCGGCGACCGGACGACCGGTTACGAGCACGCCAAGCAGCAGCTCTTCCGCACGCTCGACGACGTCAATCCCGATCCGAAGCTGCGCGCCATGGAGGAGTACATCATGAAGGCCGCCAACACCCTCGGGATCGGGACGATGGGATGCGGGGGGGGGGTGACGTTGATCGGATGCAAGGTGGGGGTGATCAACCGTCTGCCGGCCTCGTTCTTCGTCTCGGTTGCCTATGACTGCTGGGCGTTTCGGCGGCTGGGGGTGATCCTCGACGCCGGCACCGGAGCGATCCGGAGGTGGCTGTACCGGGACGAGAAGCCGGCCGCACCGATGTCGGATCGGGAGGGATTCCCGCGCAGCGGACGGGAGGTCGAGCTGAGACCGCCGATCACCGAGGAACAGGTGCGCGCGCTCAAGGTCGGTGACGTCGTCCTGATCAGCGGGCTGATCTACACCGGCCGTGATGCCGTCCATCATCATCTGATGAAACACGATCCGCCCATGAGCCTGCGCGACCAGATCCTGTATCACTGTGGACCGGTCGTCATGAA
>JAPUIN010000106.1 GCA_027297005.1 Acidobacteriota bacterium | reverse complement strand
CCTTCTACTCGCGGCAGCTGAAGAACGTTCTGGCCCACCCCACCCTTACCGTCGCCGTCGCCATCCTGCTGTTCGCGGGAAGTCTCATGTTGTATCCGCGGTTGGGGCAGGAGCTGGTGCCGGAGCTGGTGCAGGGGGAGTTTTACGTCAACATCGAGCTGCCGCCGGGGACCCACCTGGACGTGACACAACGCCGGCTCGCGGTGCTGGAAAAATATGCCGCGGGCATGGAAGGGATCCGGACGATCTACGCCATCGCCGGCAGCTCCAACGAGCAGGGAGGGGTGGCCGGCGAGAGGCGGGAGAATATCGGGCAGCTGACGCTGACTCTCGCACCGCCGCTCTCACGAACGACGGAGGACGCGATGATGGCGCAACTGCGCACGGTGCTCGACCAGCAGGAGAATCTCGAGTACCGGTTCGGCAGGCCGTCCTACTTCAGCTTCCGCATGCCGATCGAGGTGGAGATCCGCGGACATAACCTCAACCTGCTGGATCAGCTTGCTGACGATCTGGCGGTACGCATGCGGGGGATCCGTGGGCTCGCGGACATCAAGTCGTCGACCGAGGGGGGCAATCCCGAGCTGCAGATCCGCTTCGATCGCGCGCGCCTGGCAAAGCTCGGGCTCTCGATCGGGGAGGTCGCGTCGATCGTGCGTACCAAGGTGCAGGGAACTGTCGCGACCGACATCCAGCGCAAGGATCGAACGATCGACGTCCGCCTGCGCGCCGGCGAGGAGTTCCGCGACAGCGTCCTGGATCTGCTCCAGCTGACCGTGCATCGAACGGGCGGCGCCGCGATCCCCCTCTCCTCGGTCGCCACCGTGAGCGAGGTCGAAGGACCGGCCGACATACGGCGCAGCGAGGGGGAGCGCGTGGCGGTCCTGACCGCCAATCTCGCGGGCCGGGATCTGGCCTCGGTGTCGGCGGAGATCGCCGCAACGCTCGGAGAGATGCCGTTCCCCGCCGGCTTCGAATGGCACATCGGCGGCCAGCGCCAGGAGATGGAAACCTCGTTCGGAAGCATGCGGCTGGCGATCTTCCTGGCCATCTTCATGGTCTACCTCGTGATGGCGTCGCAGTTTGAATCGCTCCTGCATCCGTTCGTCATCCTGTTCAGCGTTCCGTTCGCGATCATCGGCTTGATTGGCACGCTGTTCCTGACCGGCGTCACGGTCAGCGTCGTCGTGCTGATCGGCGGGATCCTCCTCTCCGGAATCGTCGTCAACAACGCCATCATCCTGGTCGACTACACGAATCAGCTCAGGCAAAAAGGGATGTCGAAAATTGATGCGCTGGTTCGCGCGGGGCAGGTCCGGCTGCGCCCGATCCTCATGACGACGGCGACGACCGTGATGGGTCTCCTGCCGATGGCGATCGGGTTTGGGGCAGGCAGCGAGCTCCGCCGGCCAATGGCGTTGACGGTCATCGGCGGCCTGTTGGTCTCGACCGTCCTCACGCTCCTGATCATCCCCGCGGTCTACAACCTCATGGACCGCGGGCGCTGACTGAGCCACCGACGCCGCATCGACCTGCCCTGACCGACCGGTGGCGTCGGCTTCCGATCAGGGTTCCACGCCTATCGAAAGCAATGTGAGCGCCCATACTGCGAGCCCGATGACCAGACAAACAACATGGCCGGACGACCATCCGTAGTAGGGCAGGTCTGGGTTTGTCTTGTGAGTGACCGAATTGATGTAGATTTGAACCGGTACCAGAAGGAGAAATGAAGGGATGAGGTAAGACATGATGGATGCACCTGCTCCCGGTGCTCGGCCGATGATATTCGCCAGTAGCATCAAGATGACCCAACCGGTCGCCAATCCCCCCGGTGAAAAGGATGGCTCTTCCATGGAACGTGCTTCTGTGTCTGTATGGATTCTCTTCAGAAGGCTGTGGCAGAAGAATATCCCGAAAATTCCCCGCCAGAATGGGTGGATCGTGAGCCCGTCCCTCTTCTTGATGTAGCTCCAGTTCTTGTATATCCAGTAGGCTTCATAGAGACCACACGAAGCAATCGACAGCAAGATCAGCCTCTCAACAGGTATGTGTAAGAACAGGGGGCCCGAATCCTCTCTTGGATCGGTGAATCTCGTCGAGAGCGTCATCTTCTAGTCCTCCCTGGAAGGATCACGTGATGTGGTCGCTCCGTAATCACGTGCGGCGGTTGATTGCAGCGGAGAGGCCGGATCCTAGACGAGCATGTGGCAAAGATAGGCGGTCGCCACGCCCAGGTAGTTTCCCAGCGCGTACCCGATCAGCGCCAGCATGATCGAGACCGGGACCAGCGCGTCGCGGTGGAAGCCTGCGGCGACCGGGGCGGAGGCGGCGCCCCCCACCGACGCGACGCTGGCGATGGCCGCCATGCTGACGTCGATGCGGAACAGGCGCGCACCCAGGATGACGAAGAGGAGGTGGATGACGATGCAGACGATCCCCGCGATGAGAAACCAGGGAGCGCTGCCGATGTTCCGCATGTCGGCTGCGGCGCCGAGCATCGTCATATAGATGTAAACGAACGTCATCGCGAGCGGCTCGCTGCCCGGCACCTTCCTCAGCGGGGAGAAGGACAGGGCGATCCCGAGCGTCGTGACGAGCAGCATCGCCCAGGTCTTCTCCGTGAGCACGGGGGGGAAGGCGGGCAGGAGACCGGCGATCGTGTTCGCCACGAGGATGGTGGTGAATCCCCAGCCCACCAGAACCAGAATGTCGCGGAAGTGGACCGTGTGGATTTTCTTCTCGATCTTCGACTCGGTTTCGATGACCTGCTGCATCTGCTTCTCGGAGACGCGACTGAAGCGATTGAATATCCTCGACCACCGTCTGCAGGTGAGGATCAGGGGGAAGTAGAGGACGTAGACGAAGTTGTCGACCAGAACGACGATCCCGACCATCTCGGGCGGCGTGTCCAGGCTCTCCGCCACCGCGGCGAGATTGCCGGTCCCTCCGATCCAGCTCCCGGCGAGGGCCCCAAACCCCGACCAGGCGTTCTCCGGCAGACCGGCGCGGAACAGGTAGAACGAGACGGTCGCGCCGACGACGATCCCGAACGCTCCCAGAACGAGCACGCCGACACCGCGCCACGCGACCCTGAGCGCTTCCCGGATGTTGATGCCGAGGAGCATCAGAATGATGAACATCGGCACCGCCCAGGACTTGAACTCGGAATAGATGGGGGTCGAGCGGGGGATCACGTTCAGGTTGCTGAGGAAGATCGGGGTGAGAAAGATCCAGATGATCGCCGGTAGGTAGTTGAAAACGCTCCAGCGGGTCTTCCTCTCGAGCCAGAGGAAGAAGACGGGGACCATGAGGATGACCGCCAGCACGCCGACCGGCTGATGAAAGAGGGTCTCCGGCTCCACCTCGTCTCCTGTTCGGGATCGCGGGCCGTCAGTGTCCCGCGTGGCCGGGGGACGGTAGCACGACGGGGCAGGCGGGGGAAGGGGGAATGGCCGGCGGGGACCGTGCCGCCTTGATGGTGTGACGCCCGACGCATATAGTCGAGGCGCGATGTCCGCGATCCTCGATTGGCTCTCGAATATCAGCCTGGCCGAGCCCGGGATCCTGATCCTTCTACCGATCGTCTTTCTGGCGTTCGTGATGAAAGGAATGACGGGATTCGGCCCCGGGATCGTGATCGTGCCGATCGCCGCGCTGTTGTTCGGGGCGCGGGAGGCGGTGCTGTTGATCGGTATCCTGGATCTGGCCAGCAACTCCGTGATCGTCGCGACCGACCGGGCCGCGCGCGCACGTCGGTTCTGGCTGCCGATGGCGGTCGCGATGATCGCTGGAAGCGTCGCGGGGAGCGTGCTCCTCCGGCTCGTGCCGCAACGGGACTACACGATTCTGCTGGCCATCGTTGTCGGCGTCGTGGGGGTGTGGTTTCTGTCCGGTCGTCGTACCCGGGACGGACAGGCCCTGATGAGCGACCTGCCCGAGAAGGTGCGGCCGGTCGATGTGGGCGTCGCCCTGGCGTCCGGACTGTTCGGCGGGCTGTTCGGCCTCGCGGGGCTCCTGATCGCGTGGTATCTTGGCAGCCTCTTCACCAAGGAGCTGTTCCGCCGCGTCATCGTCCACATCCTGCTGGTCTCGGCGGCGGCGCGCGTGGCGACCTATGCGGTGACCGGAATGCTGAGCATGGAGGTTCTGTTGCTGGCGGCCGGAGCGATCCCGCTGCTCCTCGCCGGTCTCTACTGCGGGGATCGGCTGCTCCCCAGGATCTCGGAGAACTGGTTCGGGAGAGTGATCGGGATCGTCCTGCTGATCGCGGCCGGGAGGATGATGCTGTGACGGGACCGTCGAAGGACAGCGGCTATGGGAACGAGTACACGGAGAACGGTTTCTGGTCGAAGCTCGGCCGGTTCGCCCGGGTGGCAGGCAGCGAGGTCGTCGAAAAGGCGCTGTGGCTCTACTATGCGGCGCGCCGGCCCGACACGCCCGGATGGGCAAAGACAATCATCTACAGCACGCTGGGATATTTCATTCTGCCGATCGACGCCATCCCCGACATCACGCCGGTTGTCGGGTACGCCGACGATCTCGGCGCGCTCGCCGTCGCCATCGCGACCCTGGCCGCCTACATCAATCCCGAGGTGAAGGAGCAGGCCCGCCACAAAATGGCCGACTGGTTCGGCGACGGGGCCGGGCGCAAAGAATAGACCGGGCCGCGCCCGCATCGAGGCGACACGCTCACGGAGGGGGGCCATACCCGCGGTGGGCCGTCACTGTGGATTCGGCTCTTGCGCGACCGGGTCCGACTCTTTTAGACTTCGATCCTCGAAAAACATAGAACGCTTGATCGGGAGGGATCATGTCCATCCGCATCTGTCTGATAGCGCTTGTCTTCACGGCACAGGTCGTGCTGTCCGGCTCCTCCTCGCTCGCCACGACCTCCGGAGGCTCCGATGCCGCGCCGGTCTCGAAAGAGCAGATCGACCAGCTGATGATTGTCCTGAAGCAACGCCTCGATCTGCGCGACGACCAGACGGAGACGATTCGCTCGATGATGCCCGATCACCTCAAGAATCTGCGCGGCATCCTCGTGAAGTACTCTTCCGGCTCGGCCGTCGCGATGCCGGCGCTAATGGCCGAATTTAACGGGGCCCGCGATGAGTTCCGCGATCAGGTCGCCCCACTCCTGAATGAAAAGCAGATGAAGGAGTTTATGGCTCTGCGCAAGGAGGTCGACGAATCGATCCGGAGCACGATCTGCGATGAGAAGGTCGCCTTCCTGAAAACACGGCTGAATCTCACTGATGATCAGGTTGTGGCGATCCGGCCGATCATCCTGGATGACTACGAGAGGAAACGCGAGCTGATCTCGTTCCAGATGGACGCGGCCGGCGGCCCGAGGACGAGACGGGCGCTCTGGCCGGAGGTGCAGAAGGTGCAGGAAGAGACTGAGAAGCGTCTCGCCGGAGTGTTCACGCCGGATCAGATGAAGGAGTATTCCGCTTACCTGGACGAGATGCGCCGATCGACCAGTGGCTCGGAAGCGGGCAAAGGCTGACGCTCTGAGGCGGTCTTCACACCCGGCATTCCCCGCCCGTTAGCGGCTGAACCCCGGCGCGATCGAACAGAGACAGCCGGGAGGGCCCCTCTGCCGGGGTATCATTCCTCCGTCAATTTCAATCGGCACGGATGCCGGGTACGACGCCGCGCCAGGTGGGCTGCGGCATCGCGCCGCATGCAGAGGGGGCACGCTCAGCGTATGCCGGTCACATGGCGGTCCGTTTGGGCGCTGCTCATCGGAGCGGTGGTTCTTATCTGCGCGTTTTCCGGCCTGGCCGCGGCCGACGCGGAGCCGGACACGTTCTTCCTTCATGATCCGGATGGCGTTCCGATCGCCGGGGTTTCGATCTCGCTCGTCGGCCGGACCGGCGCCGTCGTGACCGCCGCGGACGGTTCCTTCCGACTCGCGCCCGAACCAATCCCTCCGTTTCAAATCATCGTCCTTGCCCTCGATGGGGCGCTGCTCGGGACGATCTATGTTCCCGCGCTTGTCGAGCCATCGGATCGCCGTCTCGTCCTGAGCCACGTGAAGATCGAGACGGTCCAGGTTCTCAGCGGTGTCGCGCCCGGAAGCGACTCACCCCCGGCGAGTGGCGCGTCGATCCTGTCCCGGGGGGAGCTCGATCGCCTGTGGGTGACCCGGCTCGTCGATGCGATCGTCGAGGTGCCCGGGGGGAACAGGTCGGGGTCGGGACAGACGGCCGTCCCGAGCTTCCGGGGGATGGGGCGCGGCCGGACCCTCGTCCTTCTGGACGGAGCGCGTGTGACGACCGAGCGGCGGGCGGGTGCCTCGGCGACCTTTCTCGATCCGTTCTCCCTCGGCAGCGTCGAACTGGTCCGCGGTCCCGGATCCGTGGCGTACGGATCGGATGCCCTGGGGGGGGTGATCCACGCTCGCACCCCGCTCCCCCAGCCGGGGGTCACCTTCGTCGATTATGAAGTGGCCGCGGGTGCCGGACTCGACTACGGATCATTCGGGGGGAGGGCGCAGTTCGGGCTCGGTCGAGGCGCGGTGCTGGCGCAGTTTCACCAGAGGAGCTTTGACGACTACCGATCG
>JAPUIN010000105.1 GCA_027297005.1 Acidobacteriota bacterium | reverse complement strand
TCTGTCGTTCAAGATCGGCAGGGTCAGCGTGTTCTACTCCCCCTATCTCGTATGTCCGATCAAGACTGACCGGGCCTCGGGCCTGCTGTTCCCGGAGTTCGGTTTCTCACAGCGGGCCGGCACGGTGATCAGCAATGCCTTCTACTGGGCCATGCGTCGCAACATGGACGCGACGATTCACCTCGATTATTTCTCCGAGGCTGGATACGGCACCGGCCTGGAATACCGGATGTTGCCGAACGATCGCGGCAAGTTGTTTTTCACCGGGTACTTCATCCGCGATCAGGTTGTGAAGGAGGAGATGCCCCCGGATGTCGATGTCTCCCGCTGGGTGATCGACTTCGGGCAGACGCAGGATTTCGGGGCCGGCTGGCGCTTGGTGGCGAAGGCGAATTTCATCAGCGACTTCGACTACTACCGCGATTACGAGCGCGACTTCCGGCTTTCGACGACCCCGGAGGCGCGCAGCAACCTGCTTCTGACTCGCACCTGGGGCTTCTTCGCGTTCAACGTTCGCGGAGAGCGCCGCGAACAGATCGTCAACGAGCGCATCACCGCCATGGCAATCGGGGACCCCATCGCAATCACCGACGAGAATGTCGTCGTACGCTGGACTCGCCCCGACATCGAGCTGAGAGGGCGGCGGCAACGCCTCGGCCGCACCCCCTTCTACCTGACGATGCAGTCGTCGGTCTCCTCGTTCACGAAAGGGGAGGTGGACGCCGACTACGAGCGGTTCCATTTCGCACCGACGGTCTCGTCGCAGATTTCTCCGCTCACCTGGCTCGACGTCGACGCTTCGGTCGGGCTGGAGAGCAGCTATTACAGCAAGAGCCAGGACGATGATCTCGGCTGCGACAACCTGCCGAACACCGGCGACCAGGGAGAGGGCAGCGGCAGAAAAGAGAGCGAGAAGGACGTGGACGGCAATGGCGTTTTCGACGTGGGGGACGATCTGGGATGCATGAATACGAACACCGCCGATCCCGGCTTCATCTTCGGGTTGAATAATGGCCAATTCGACGAAGAGCGCGAGACGATTCTGGATCGGAGCATCAATCTGAACGTCCTGCGCGGTCGGCTCGAGGTGATCGGACCCAAGATGAGCCGTATCTTCAACACGCCGGCCTCCGAGTTCTCGCCGCAATACAAGCACACCATCGAGCCGACCCTGCGCTACAACTACCGCACCGACGCGAAAGATGCTGACAAGGTGATCCGATTCGACGAGATCGATTCATTTACCGGTAAAGCGAGCCAGGTGACCTATGCACTCGTCAGCCGGCTGTACGCGAAACGCCCCCCGGGCGGTGTCGCCCGCTTCGGCGCGCCTGGAGGGTGGGGTGGGTCCGGGGCGGGAACCAGCTCGCTCGCGGCGGCCGCCGCCGCGGTGATCAAGAGGGAGGAGGACGAACAGGGGATCATCACGAGACCGGGTGAAAAGCCCCGCAAGGAGAAGGAGAAGCTGAGCACGGTCGAGATCGCGACTTTTGAGATCGCGCAGGATTACTCCTTCCTCAGGCCAATCAGTATCTCTCCGACCCTGGGTGAGTCGAAGCGCGTGTCGCCGGTACGCGCTTCCCTGCGCATCAATCCCTCGAATCACACCAGCCTGGACCTGCGCACCAAGTTCGACGTGATTTTTCGCCAGTTCTCGGAGGCGAGCCTCAGTGCCAGCTTGAGGAGCACTCAACGCGGGTTTCTGGACTTCACCTACTCCCTGATCCGGGACCTCGAGGGACGCGCGGCCTTCGAGTCCGGCACCTCGATTTCGGCCGGCCAGATCTTCGATCGCAGCCAGATCGGGATGCAGGCGGAGACCAATCTCTTCGACCGCAGGGTGCTTCTCGGCGCGCAGATCAACTACGAGCTGGGCGATGTTCTGCCCGGAGAGCCGCGACTCCGTGATCAGCGATACCGGTTCGGATACAACACGCAGTGCTGCGGCTTCCAGTTCGAGTATCTCAATCGCAACTTCAGCGGCTCGAGCCAGACCGAATTCCGGTTCCTGATCAATCTGAAGGGGATCGGGAACGTCATCGACATGCACGCGGGCGCGGGGAGCGGCTTCTGATGGGCTCTCGGGTGCCCCACGTGCCGCTCGTCCTCGGCGCCGGGGGCCTGGTCGGTTCTGCGCTGGTGCGGGTGCTGGAGGAGGCATTCCCTGCCATGGTGGCCGCCTCCCGGGCCGAGATCGACATCGAGGATCGCTTCGGCATGGAGGCGGAGATCGAGCGCTTGCGGCCGAGCGTCGTGATCAACTGTGCCGGGTTCGTGGACATCGACGCCTGCGAAAAGGATCCCGAAGCGGTGAGGGGGATCAATGCAGAGGGGGCGGAGAACGTCGCGCGCGCGGCCCTCAACACGGGGTGCCGTCTGATCCAGATCAGCTGCGACATCGTCTTTGACGGATCGGCGAGACGACCCTATCGGGAGGAGGATCCGACCGGACCCCTTTCGATCTGCGGTGCGTCGAAGCTCGAGGGAGAGCAGCGCGTGACCGCGGTCGGCGGGGAGGTCCTGATTCTGCGCTCGGCATGGATCTACGGGCCGGGGCGCGCCAACTTCGTCGACGGGATCCGCGTCCGGGCCCGGGCCGGCGGTGTGCTCGGCGTCGTCGGCGATCAACATGGTTCCCCCACATACGTCTTCGATCTGGCTGGTGCGATCCGCCGGCTCATCGAAATCGAACATCGGGGAATCGTGCACTTCGCCAACACAGGGGGCTGCTCCCGCTACGAGCTGGCGCGGGAGATCGTCGCCTCGATCGGCGCCTCCGGGATGCGTATCGAGCCGATCCGTGCACAGCAAACCGTCGGAACGGCCCGGCGCCCCGTTCAGTCGGCTCTCGATCCCGGTCTGTACACCCGGCTGACCGGCGAGGTGCCGCGGCACTGGCGCGACGCGCTTCTCGATTATCTGGGCCGCCGGTCCGCAGGGAGCGAATGAGGATCTTCATCACGGGCGCGACCGGATATGTCGGCGGCGGCGTCGCGCGCCGGCTCCTCGCCGCGGGACACGAGATCACGGCGCTCTGTCGCCCCGGAAGGGAAGAGGCACTCCCCGAAGGCTGCCGGCCGAGCGTCGGTGACCTCCGCGATCCCCCATCGTTGCGGCGGGCTCTGGCCGGTTGCGAGGTGTTAATCCATATGGGGGCGCTCGTCCGGATGTGGGCGCGGGACAAGCGCGAGTTCGATCGGGTGAACGTCGAGGGGCTCGCCGCGGTGTTGCGTGCGGCGGAGGAGGCCGGCGTCGGCCGGATCGTCTACACCTCCACGATCGTCGCACTCGGCCCAACGGACGGCGCCGTCGGTGATGAGACGTTCGAGCGCGAGCACCTGGCCTTCTGCACCGATTACGAACGGACGAAGTGGATCGCCGAAAGGCTCGTCCGCGAAAAGCTCGCGGCAGGAGCGCCGATCACCGTGGTCTACCCGGGCGTGGTCTACGGCCCCGGCGCCCCCACCGAGGGGAACCTCCTTCGCAAGATGCTGGCGGACTACCTCGCCGGTCGGCTGAAGGCGCGCCTGGGCCGCGGGGATTTGCGCATCTGCTACGCATTTGTCGACGACGTGGCCGAAGGA
The DNA here is from genome assembly GCA_027297005.1 of Acidobacteriota bacterium. Next base: position 2,631 of record JAPUIN010000105.1, on the reverse strand, counting down.
CATTGTCTGGCTCTGGAGCGGGGACGTCCTGGCCGCGGCTATATCCTCGGCGGCGAGAACGCCACGCTGGACGATCTGTTCGGGATCCTCGCCCGTCTCATCGGGAGGCCACCTCCGCGGCGCGTCATTCCGTACTGGGCCGGTGAAACACTGGGGAGGGTTCTCCAGATGGTGGCGTCGGTGACCGGGATCCACCCTGCCGTGACGGCAGGAGTCGTTCGCACCTTCCGGCACGAGTGGGCCTACAGCAGTGGGCGGGCGATCTCGGAGATCGGCTATCGGATCACCCCCCTGGCCGAGGGGATGCGGGTGACCCTCGAGGAGATGCGAAGGGCCGGGAGAATGAACGGCTCGTGAGGACGCATTGATGGAAGGTACGAACAAGGGGACACAGACGAACGAGGCAGCGCGCCGGCTGGTTCATTTCGCGATCGGGGCGTTCGCCTTCCTGCTCGCCTACCTGACGCCTGGTCAGGCCGCCGTCTGCGCGGCCGGCGCGGTGCTGTTCAATGCCCTGCTCCTGCCGCGGATCGGGGGACGACGTCTGTTCCGAGAGCACGAAATCCCGTGGCGGTCGGGGATCCTGCTCTACCCGGTCTCGGTGCTCCTCCTTCTCCTTCTTTTCGGGTTCTGGGAGGGGGGCCTGTCGGTCGTCGCGTCCGGGTGGATCGCGATGGCGTGGGGTGACCCGGTGGCCGCCGCCTGGGGCCGACGGCGCGGCCGACGACCGATCCCCTGGAACGCAGGGAAGACCATCGAGGGGGCTCTGGCCTTCGCGCTGGCCGCGACGGCGGGGATCTGGCTCGTGCTGATCTGGATGGGACGATCGCCGTTCGAGGCCGCTCTGCTCGCCGTCCCGACAGGTCTCTTCGCCGCGTTTGTCGAGTCGCTCCCATGGCGGATCGACGACAACCTGAGCGTCCCGCTCATGTCCTCGCTGTTTCTGCGCGGCCTCATGGAACTGGACGGCGCCATCCTCCACGGAGCGGCGGATGACCTGCGGCAGGCCCTCCTGGTCGGGACGCTGGTCAATCTGGTCTTCGCCTGGCTCGCGCTGCGCGCGAAAAGCGTCGATCGATCCGGGATGATCGCCGGGATGCTCATCGGGCTGGTCACCTTCACCTTCACCGGGTGGCGGGGATACGCTGTGCTGGTCGGGTTCTTTTTTCTGGGATCGGGGGGGACGCGCCTCGGGATGGCGCGAAAGATGCGACTGGGGATCGCGCAATCGAAGAGGGGGGCGCGCTCCGCCCGGCACGCCCTCGCGAATTGCGGCGTTGGCGCCTATCTGGCGCTGCTCATTGCCGGGTCGGCCAGGCCCGAGATGTTCGTCCTCGCCTATGTCTGTGCCTACGCTGCGGCCGCCTTCGACACGGTCAGCAGCGAGATCGGCCAGGCGTACGGCGGCCGCCCGCGCCTGATCACGTCGCTCCGGCAGGTGCCGCCCGGGACGGATGGCGCGGTCTCTCTTCTTGGCACCGCCGCGGGCGGAGTCGCCGCCCTGTTGATCGGTTGCGTTGCCTGGGGGATGAACCTGCTTCCCGGATCTGCAATCTGGGTGGTGGTTCTGGCCGGATTCCTGGGGTCGACGGCTGATTCGATCCTCGGCGCGACGCTTCAGGCTCGTGGCCTCATGGACAACGAGGCGGTGAACTTCTCCAACACGATGCTGGGCGCTCTTATCGGGCTGGCCTGCGCGCTCGCCATCGGAGGCCGCACGTGATCTGCCGGTGCGTGGGCTCGGAATTGGTCGTGGGGAGGGGAGGGTGATGCGCGGCCGCAGCCTGTCATCCCGGGCCGGGGTCTACCTGGAATTCACCCGCCCCTTCACCCTCCTGCCCCCGATGGTCGGGGTGATCTCGGGCGCGCTCACCGCGTTCGGATCGGCGCACAACCCGGACCCGCAGACACGTTTTACGGGGGCGGTCCTGTCGATGATCGTTCTGGGTTCGGCCTGCGCCGGCCTGCTCAACGCCGCCAGCAACGCGTTCAATCAATACCACGATTTGGAGATCGACCGGCTCAACAAACCGAATCGGCCCCTTCCTTCCGGAGCGCTCTCGCTACGCGCCGGCCGGATTTTCGGCGCACTCCTCTACGTGCTCGCCATCGTGCCGACCTGGTTCGTCGTCGTCCATCCATGGGATGGTTTCATCGAGAAGGGGATGGCGCCGCTGGCCCAGCACGAGTGCTTCTTCCTCTATCTCGCCGGGATGGTGCTGACGTTCGTCTATTCCGATCCGGCCTGGGGTCGAACGAAGCGATTCGGTATCTGGGCGAACGTCACGATCGCCGTGCCACGTGGCTGTCTGCTCAAGGTGGCCGGGTGGTCGCTGGTGGCCGGCGTCGTCCGGACGGAGCCCTGGTACATCGGCCTCATCTTCTTTTGCTTTCTTCTCGGCGCCACCAGCAGCAAGGATTTTTCCGACATGGAGGGGGATGCGGCTCACGGTTGCAGGACTCTGCCGATCCGGCACGGAGTCGAAAAGGCCGCCCGGATGATCGCACCGTTTTTCGTGCTCCCGTGGCTGCTGATCCCGCTCGGCGCCTTCATTCCGGATCCGTTCGGGGAAGGGCCCATCCTGACGGGTGACCCGTTCCTGCTGACGCTTCTCGGTGTCGCCCTCGCCT
>JAPUIN010000104.1 GCA_027297005.1 Acidobacteriota bacterium | reverse complement strand
CGAAACGCTCCGCACCATGGCACGCAGCGTGATGCCGGGAATGAAGACCGTGGAGCTGGACGCCATCGGGGCGGGGGTTCTGCGGCGGCACGGCGCTGCGTCGACCCCTCAGAGGGAATACGGTTTTCCCGGAGTGACGTGTATCAGCCTCAACGACGAGGCGGTGCATGGGATACCGGGCGATCGTCGGATCCAGCCGGGGGATCTGGTGAAGATCGACGTCGAGGCGGATGCGGATGGATATGTCGCGGACGCCGCGCGCACGGTGGTCGTCGATCCCGGTCCGACGCACGGCTTCGGGCTTGCGTTCTGCGCCCGATCCGCCTTCTGGAAAGCGCTCCTGGTGGCCCGAGCAGGAGAGCCGATCCGATCGATCGGTCGTGTCGTGGAGAACGAGGTGCGCCGTTATGGTTACTCGGTGATCAGGGAATTGACCGGACACGGAGTCGGGCGCAAGGTGCACGAGCCCCCCATGGTCCCGAATTACGACGAGCCGCTCTGCCGCGGCACGTTAACCGAGGGGCTCGTGCTCACCATCGAGCCGGTGATCTCCGCTGGATCCGGCCGGCCGGTCGAGGGCGGGGACGGCTGGACGGTGCGCACATTCGACGGTGGCCTCTCGGCGCACTACGAGGAGACAATCGTGATCACCGGGGATCATCCCATCGTCTTGACCGCAGCGGCCGGCCCGGGCGGATACCCCGCGGGATCCCAAAGATGATGATCGAGTTTCAGATTGCCGGCGAAGCGGAGACCGAGCGCCTCATTCTCCTGCTACGCGAATTTGCGGAGAAGGAGGGGAAGCGCTGGAACGACGGGCAAAAGCGGCGCGCGCTGGCGGAGCTTTTCTCCTGTCCCGATTTCAACCTTATCTGGCTGATCCTGGAAGGGGACGCCGCGATCGGGTACATCATCCTGACTCTCGGGCACAGCATCGAATACGGTGGCCGGGACGCCTTCATCGACGAGGTGTACGTTCGTTCCTCGCATCGGGGTCGGGGGATCGGCGCGCGCGGCATCGAGGTGGCCGAGGCGGCGGCGCTGAAGCTCAACGTGAACGCGATGCACCTGGAGTTCGATCGGGACAACGCCCCGGCGCTCGGCCTGTATCGCAATTTCGGATTCGAGGGGCATGAGAGCCTTTTGATGACGAGGTGGCTGGACTCGGAGCGGACCGGCGCCGCTCCGACTCCATTCCCGGAGAGCGGAATTGGGGGAACGACCAAAGGTTTGAGGGGATGACGATGCGACTTTATGATTCGGCGATCTCGGGGAATTGTTACAAGGTCCGGTTGATGTTGGCTCACCTGGGGATCCCCTTCGAACGGGTGCCGGTCGACGTCACCTCCCGCGAGGATCGCCGGCGCACTCTCGGCGACAAGAACCCGATCCTGCGCATCCCGATTCTGGAGCTGGATGGCGGGCGCTGCCTCGCCGAGTCGAACGCCATCCTCTGGCACCTCGCCGAAGGCACGGCCTACATCCCGGCCGATTCGATGGAGCGCAACCGGGTGCTGCAGTGGTTGTTCTTCGAGCAGAACAACCACGAGCCGAACATCGCCGTCGCCCGCAAATGGATCCAGGTTCTCGGCAAGGAAAAGGAATTTGCCGATCACCTCGTCCTCAAGCGCGAGGGTGGGCACGGGGCGCTGTCGATCATGGATCGGCACCTGAAGGATCATCCTTTCTTTGTCGATGACCGGTACTCGATCGCCGACATCGCCCTTTACGCTTACACGCACGTGGCCCCGGAGGGCGGGTTCGACCTGGCGGGCTATCCCTCGATCCGCGCCTGGCTGGCGCGCGTCGTCGAACAGACAGGGCACGTCCGGATGATGGACGGGGCGAACGCTTGAGCGGTATCGACGGTAGGGGCCGCGAGACCGGGTCTCACCGCGAGGACCCAGCGCCAACGCCTGGAGGGAGCGGTGGCGATGGCGCGCGGCGCTGCTTTGCCTGCGGTCCGGACAATCCGATCGGGCTGCACATCCACTTTCGTCTTGATGGGGAGGTCTGCCGCGGCGAGTTCACTCCGGGAGAGAACCACGGCGGATTCGACGGGGTGACCCATGGCGGCATCCTTTATAGCGCCCTCGATGACGTCATGGCGAACTGGCTCTATCTGCGGGGCGCGCGCGGCTACACGGCACGCTGTGAGGTGCGCTACCGCGAAGCCCTGCCGATCGGAACCAAGATCAGTCTGGAAAGCCGGATGTTGAAAAAGAAGGGGCGCTTCGTGATCCTCGAGGGGAAGGCCGTCCGCGCCGCCGACGGGGCCGTGATCGCCGAGAGCCAGGGCTTTTTCAATGTCTTCGATGCCGGAACGGCCGCGATCGGGTCGTGAACGATGGCGTTTCGCTTCCGTCGCGACGGCGATCCTGATGACTGCCCTGTTCGTACCTCATGGCTGGCTCGGAAAGGAGACCTCCGCGCCGGCGATCCCGAAGGACGGGCCGGTCGACGACAGGGAGATCGTGGTGCTGCTCCACGGGCTCGCGCGAACGCCGCGATCGATGCGCAAGCTGGAGAAGGGGCTGACGGGTGCGGGGTACCGGGTCGAGAACATCGGGTACCCCTCCACAACGCGCCCGATCGAAGAGCTGGTCGAATATCTGCACGAGAGACTGCTGGAGCGCTGCGCCTCCCACGGCGGGAAGTTGCACTTCGTGACACACTCGATGGGCGGAATCGTTCTGCGCCTCTACGCCGCGACCCGATCGATCCCTGACATCGGGCGCGTCGTCATGCTGAGCCCACCTAACTCCGGCAGCGAGCTGGTCGATGCCTGGAAGAAGATTCCGATCGCCCGGAAAGGGATCGGCCCGTCACGCGGGCAGCTCGGCACCGATCCGAAGAGCGTGCCGCAGACGATCGGGCCGGTCGATTTCGAGGTCGGCGTCATCACGGGCGACCGGAGCCTGTTCCCCCCTTTCTCCTGGCTGATCCCGGGTCCTGACGACGGCATGGTCTCCGTCGAGCGGGCCCGGGTAGAGGGGATGGTCGACTTCCTCATCGTGCCGCACACCCACACCTTCATCATGAACAGCTGCGGAGTGATCGATCAGACGAAGCGGTTTCTCAGGGAAGGATCGTTCAAGCACGATCACGACGAGTCGTTGCCATGACTGCGAGAGGGTCGTGCCGCGCCGATCCCTGCGAGCGCACGGCCCGATCCTCTTGGAGGGATTCCCGGTGCGGGGCGTGATCAGGAGTGTTCTGGCCGTGCTGGCCGGATCGATCGTGGGTGTGATCCTAATCGCCGTTGTGGAAATGCTCGGCCATCTGGTCTTCCCGCCGCCACCGGGGATCGATCCGACCGATCCGGAGTCGCTGCGGACGGCAATGGAGTTGGTCCCCGCGGGAGCGCTGGCTGCGGTCCTGCTCGCGTGGGGCATCGGGACGTTTGCCGGCGCCTGCCTGACGGCGCGGTTGGCGGCGCGGGCCCGTTCGGCGCACGGCATGGTGGTCGGTCTCCTCATGCTCGCCGGCGGCGTGGCGAATATGATGATCATCCCGCACCCCCTCTGGTTCTGGTTCCTGGGGGTGGCCGTCTTTCCTCTCGCCGCCTGGCTCGGTGGGCGCGGGGCGGCCGGGGGGCACCGGGCGGCCGGCGGGCGCGACGAAGAGTTCCGGGGATGACGCGCGCGAAGGATCATGTGGGCCGCTTCGACGCGGCGCCGGTGAATCGCTTCCTGGGGTTCCGGATCGTGTCGCGATCCGGCACCGAGGCGGTTCTCTGCATGGAGGCTCGGCCCGAGTTCGTTCAGGAAGGGGGCGTCGTCCATGGCGGGATGCTGACCTCGCTGGCCGACACGGCCGCCGTCTGTGTGCTCTTCCCCGAGCTTCCGTCCGACCGGATGATGACGAGCATCGAGTTCAAGGTGAATTTCCTCCGCCCGGCGATCCCCGATCGCGGCCCGATCACGGCGCGGGCGCGACTCATTCAGCGTGGACGCCAGATCGGGGTCTGCGACGTGGAGGTGAGCCAGGCCAAAAAGCCGGTCGCCCGGGGAATGTTCACGTATCTGTTCTTCCGGCGGGAGGAGCGGGATGCCTGATCGACGCGAGACGCTTCCGGGCGCCGGCGGCGTCACGGTGGCGATGCTGCTCGCGGCGGCCGGGTGCGGTCTCGCGCTCGAGCCGGCCTCGATGGCGCGGGTGCGCGACGCGGAGGCGCAGTGGGAAGCGGCGCCGATCCTCGACTACGGCATCACGGTCGACGTCGATCGCCCGGGCGAGCGCAGGCGGACCGAGGTCGATGTGCGTGATGGACGGATCGTGAGCGCCTCGGTGTCGTACTGGGATCCGGGCGAGAATCGATGGAGCCGTCCCGCCTCGCTGCGGGAGGAGCAGGCATTTCCATTCACGCCTCTCGGCCTGCTCGACATGGTCCGCCGGGAGATCAGCACGAAGAGCCGTCGGGATGTCCGTATCGCCCTGAAGGGGTCGCCCCCCTTCCCGCACCGGATCCTGATGGGCGGTCTGATCCGTGGCCAGGGGGACGTGCCGAATTCGGAGGCGACGATCACGGTGCGCCGGTTCGAGCCGCGGCGCTGAGCCGGAGCACCGATCGATGACGTGGCACGCCGGAAGCCGAACAGGCTCCTAGGTCCTGAGGAGCGGGCGGGTGAGGCAGGTCGGGCCGCCTCCTCCATTGTGGCTGATCTCGCTGCCGTGGAAGGTGCCGACCTCGAACCCGTGCTCACTCAGACGGACATTCGTCCGGCGGTTCTCCTCGATCGCGATCAGTTTTCTGTCCCCCAACGCAAGGACGTTGCAGGCCATCGAGTCGCGCTCGGCAGGGTCGATCTCGATCAAGCGGAAATCCTTCCTGCGCAAAAGCTCGATGGTCGGCACCGCCAGCCACGGCAGGTCGACGAGGGCCACCCGCTCGTCGAGGATGCTGATCAGGGACATCAGGTGCAGACAGAATCCCGGCCCCTGCCCGTGCGGCAGCGGCGCCTCGATCACCTCGACCTTCCCGGGGGTGAGGAGGGCGCGCATCTGCTCGATGCCGGACGCGTTGGTGCGGTAGCCGCGGCCCACGAGGAGCGTCCGATCGTCGAGCCAGACGATGTCCCCTCCCTCGATCAGGCTGGGCGGCTCGATGGCCCCGAGAACCGGAACGCCGATCGACCGATAGAACGACCCGTGATGCGCCGGCTCGCCGCGCCGCGCCGTTTTCCCCATCGACATCAGGATCATGCCGAGGTCGGTGACGAATGAGGCATCGTGCGCATAAACCGCATCCATCGACAATCCGTCCCCGGCCGGCAGATCCAGGATCTCAATCCCCGCGTCGGCCAGCAGTCGGCGCAGCTCGCCGTGCTGTCGCACGGCGAGATCCGGCTGCGGGTCGTGCAGGTAGCCGAGATCCTTCCATCGGGCGGCCTGCGAGGCATCGCTCCAGCCGGCTGTCTTCGGCGAACCGATCACGACACGGCGCAGGGGACGAGCCATGCTCTGTCCGCCGTGGGTTCTCGTGGTACTCATCTCATTCCTCCTGCGTCATGCGCACGATCAGGGTGGCCAGCACGCGGGCCGCGGTCTCCAGCTCTACGATCGGCACGCGTTCGTCGGCGGCGTGCGCGAACCGGACATCGCCGGGCCCGTAAAGGATCGCTGGCATTTTTCCATATCGCGTGAACAGGCGCAAATCCGAGCCGTACGGCACGCCGTGGCGCGCTGGATCGCGGCCCGTCACGATGCGATGCGCCTCCGCGAGACGGCCCAGAATCGCGGCATCGGGATCGGTCGCGCCCGGCTCGAACTGTCCCTCGAACCATTCCACGCCGGCCGGATGGGTGTCGAGCCACGCGTCGGCACGGCAGGCCGCCGCGATCGCCTCCTCGAACTCCCGACGGGCGGCCGTCGTCTCCTCGTCGGGAAAGACACCGTAACGACCCTCGGCGATCGCCTCCTCCGGTACCGTCGAGGGCCAGTTGCCGGCCAGGAGGCGGCCAATGCTCAGGGGGGCGGCCAGGCCGCGTCCCTCGTAAAGGGGGTGCCGGAAGCGCTCGTGGCGGCGCGTCTCGAGATTGCGGAGGGCTTCCCACAGCGGCCAGAATTTCTCGACGGCGCTGACGCCTGCCTCCCGCGTCGCCCCGTGCGTCGGCCGGCCCTCCACCCTGAGACGGAAGCTGAGCGCCCCGGACTGCACGGGGCAGAGGGCGAGCGAGGTCGGCTCGGTAATGATCACAGCTTCGGCACGCTGACCGCGCAGGATGGTGCTGAGGGTCCCGAGACCGCCGGTCTCCTCACCGGTCACGCTTTGCAGCAGCACGCCCCTGCGCGGCACTACTCCCAGCGACCGGCACGCCCGCACGGCGATGGTGGAGGCGGCCAGCCCTCCCTTCATGTCGCACGAACCGCGCCCGAAGATCGCGCCGTCACGGACCTCGGCGCGGAACGGATCGACGCTCCAGCGTTTCCGCTCGCCGGCCGGCACGACGTCGATATGACCGTTCAGGATCAGGTCGTGGACCCCGTCCGGGGGGGCTTCGCCGAAGCGGGCCGACACGACGGGACGCGCAACCGGCAGGCCGTCGTCGCAGAACGCCGGATGCCGCTCGATCTCTTCGCGCACCGGCACCCACTCCTCGACCGTCAGGCCATCCGCGCGCCAGTACCCGGCGATGAACCCCTGGGCCGAGCTCTCCTCGCCGGTGATGCTCGGGTACCGCACGAGCTGACGGGTCAGATCGATCAGATCATCGCGGAGGGTGGCGATCGCTTTGGAGATCTGGATTGAGGTGACCACGGCTGATTCCTGAGAGTGTTGCCCGACAACGATACCGATCGATCTCTCTAAAACTATGAAAACACATGTGATAAATGCGCGATCGGCGATCGGCGGCCGGCCGGGCGCGCCCTGTCTGTAAATAGTATTATCACCGCCACAAGCT
>JAPUIN010000103.1 GCA_027297005.1 Acidobacteriota bacterium | reverse complement strand
TGTCTGCGGTGTCACGTGGTTGAATCGAATGGAAACGGCGCGCGGGCAACTGGCGTGCGTCCGGTCCCGTATTGCGCGCAAGCGGTTTCGCGCGCTTTGATCATCACCCCCATCTGATCGTGCCCGGGAATGCGGGGGAGTGCACCACCTGCCACGCGATCGTCGAAAACGCCGTGGATGGAGGCGCCACCCCCGGGCGCGGATTGATCCCGGAACGGAGGGAGCGCTGCGCCGCATGCTACGCCCCCGGCCATGCCTCCCACACCTGCCTGACCTGCCACCAATATCACTTCGCAATGCCCTGATCGGAGCCGGAGCGGCCGTCCCGATCATCCCGCGCGGTGCCGGGTGATCGACGGCCGCTGGCGATTCGCCTCATTCACGGACCGCTCCTATAATAGTCAGAATGAAACCCAGACCGAATCGCCGGGAGACCGGAGCTGTGGACATCCGGCCGAGGTCACGATCCCTGCCGTGGCTTCTGCTGGGACTGACCCTCCTCGTTCCGCAGTCGTCCTCGATCCCCCTTGCGTCCGACGAGCCGGCCCGAGGTGTGACCCACGCCCTTCTGATCAACGGAGGATCGAGGCCCGAGATCAACTACCAGAGCCATCTGCACCACCTCGAGGACATGGTCGCCCTGCTGGAATCGCGCGGGGTTCCCCGCGAGCGCATTCATGTCTTCTCGGCCGATGGTGAGCGGGATGCCCCCGATCTCGCCGTGCGGGACGCGCTCCCCGAAGGGTTCTGGCTGATCAGGGGAACCGGCCCGGGACAACGGCTGAAGCCGGAAACGGAGTTGACGGACACGAACTGGCAGGGCGTGAAGCTGCGGCCGGCGCGCAAGCGGGCGCTGCGAAGGTGGTTCAACTCCGTCGGGCGGAAATTTGATCCGAACGATCTCCTGCTGCTGTTCGTCACCGATCACGGTACGGCGAACCGGGAGGATCTCGACAACGGCGCCATCTCCCTGTGGAACGAGGAGCTGACGGTGCGCGAGCTGAAGGAGATGCTGGACCTCCTGCCGCCCGGGCTGCGCACCGCGATGGTCATGAGCCAGTGCTTCTCGGGCACCTTCGCCAACGCCATGTTCGCGAACGGGTCGGACGAGCCCTCGGGTGGGGTCTGCGGGTTCTTCTCCACCGTCCGCGATCTGCCGGCCTACGGATGCTACCCGGAAGGACGGGACCGGGATCGGATCGGTCATGCGTTCCGCTTCATCGATGCCCTCGAGCGCAATGCCACGACCGCCGAAGCGCACCTCGAGATTCTCGTCACCGACGGCACGCCTGATGTTCCGCTGCGCACTTCGGACGATTACCTCGCGCGACTGGTCGCGGCGGAGGCGGAATCCCGCGGCGAGCCGGCCGAGGCCCTGGTTGACCATCTGCTGATCGAGGCCTGGCGGGAGCGCGCGAGATGGGAACCGGAGATCCGACTTCTCGATCGACTCGGGGACGCCTACGGCACCTTCTCACCCCGCACCCTGGCGGAGATCGAAACCTACCGCGCCGACGTCGAGTCGTTGAATGAGCGGGTCAGGATCTACGCCACGCGCTGGAAGATGACGCTCAACAGCGTCAAGACGGAGAACCTGACCGGTTTCCGGGAGGAGCAGCCGATCTGGAAGACGCGGCTCGCCGACAAGGCGATCGAGGTTCTCGACGCGGATCAGCGCCGCGACCTCCTTAATGAGCTGTTGCCCCCGCTCGAAGCCCATGCGCGGAACCGGCCGGAGATCTGGTCGCGGCTCGAGGATCTGCGCGATCGAGCCGGGCGGGCGGCGCAGGTGCGCTGGCGGATGAAGGTCCGTGACGGGGTTCTGCGTCGCATGCAGACGATCCTGACCGGGATCGCCGGCCGGGTACTCCTCGATACGGAGCCGGTGCGAGAAGAGGAGGCGGACCGGCGCCGGCTGCAACGGCAGGCCCTGCAGAACCTGGAGAGGTGCGAGGCGTTCGAGCCGGGAGTTCTGGCGGATGACCGGCTGGCGGCCAGGAGGCCCCCGGTCGATCGTTTCCCCCCGCTGGCGGATGAGATCGAGCTTCTCGAAGAGCTTCTGCCCTCCTGGCTCGGGGTCCGGTTCGGCCCGGTCCCCAAGGGGCTTCAAACGGGGAGAGAACTGCCGCCGGGGGCCACCTGGTTGAGGGCGGTCTTCCCCGAGTCGCCGGCGATGGAAGCAGGGCTGGAGACGGGGGACATCATCATGGGGCCGCCCGGCGAGCCTTTCGAGGCCTTCGGGCAGCTCCGTGAATGGACGATGACCTCACCCCGCGAAATGCCGCTGAAGCTCGCCGTGCTCCGGGCCGGTGCTCAGATCGACGATGACGAGCGCTTCGATGCGACCCTGTTCCTGCGCCCCTACCCGCTCGAATGGCCGAAGCTCGAGAGCCCTCCCCAGGTCGGTGACGAGGCGCCACCGCTGCCGAGCGGCCTCGAATCGGTGAGCAGAGTGACGTTGCCCGAGCTCGATGGTCGGCCGCACCTCATCTTTTTCTGGGCGACCTGGTGCAGGCCATGCAAGGCGGCGGTGCCGGAGATCCTCGCCTATGCCGAGGCCGAACGACTGCCGGTGCTGGCGATCACCGACGAGGACGCCGTCCACGTGGCCGCATTCCTTTCGAAGCGGCAGGAGCCGTTCTTCGAGGAGGTCGCCGTTGATGCCCGGCGCCGCAGCTTCATCTCCTACGGCGTCAGCGGGACGCCGACGATCATCGCCATCGGCGATGGCGGCGTCATCACGCACCGGCAGGTGGGATACAACCCCCAGCGCGGCCTGACGATCGACGGTTGGTCCTGGGACAAGAAGTGAAGGTCGGTCAACCTCGGGCGCCGCGGCCCATCGCGCGCCGCGGCAGCCTTGAGCGGCCACTCTACGAGTCGCGTCGCGGCTCAGGCTTCGGCGCCATGAAGATTACGTACACCAAGATTGCCACGCCGATCAAAAACGGTATCAAGCCGGCCGTCCAGATCGGGCCATGATCTCCTACCAGCATCTTCAGGACAATCATCGATCCCAGGCCGACCGCCGCCGTGATCATCCCGCCGAGTTTCTTCCCTTCGCGCGAGCGGATCAGCCGGTTGCGTTCCTCCTCCCGAATGACCGCGAGGATCGGCCCGTGTTCGGAATCAGGCCGCTCGGCGAGTTTCTTGAGCACCTCGCTGCGGTAGAACGCTTCCCGCTCCTTGCGGCGCTCTTCGCTCCATGCGGCGATGGCCAGGAAGGTGAACAGTGCAATGGCCCCGACGATCGGCAGAAGAGCTGTTGCGAGCATATGGTGGGACATGATCTCCTCCATTCAAGTTCAATGTTTGGTGGCAACCCATTCTCATTCCGACAGTCGACATTTGCTCCCGACTCGCCCGGTATGACACCCCCTGCATGCGGCCGGTTGCACTTTTTCGTCGATTCGCTGTCGGAGTGGAACAAAATGCAACCGGCGGCCGGCCCGCGGCGTCCTACGGACCGGGGGAAGGGATCGGGCGATGGAGGAGTGGGATGGGGCCACCTCGGGGCGGGAGACCGATAGTGATGCGGCCGACGTGCGGGCCGTGGTCGCGGGGAATCATGCGGCGTTCGAGCGGATCGTCCGCCGGTGGCAGACTCCTCTCGTCAACCTGGCCTACCGATATTGCCGCGACCGGGGGCGGGCCGAGGAGATGGCGCAGGATGTCTTCGTCAAGAGTTTTCGGGCGCTCGATACCTACCGGGGCAAATCAAGCTTCTCGACCTGGTTATTCGCCGTCGCTGCGAACCACTATCGGGCACAATCGAGGCGTCACTCCCCCGAGTGGGTTCCGCTCGAAGCGATCTCCGAGTTGCAGGACCCGCGCACGGCGCACGGGGTTCTTGAGGAATCGGATCGCCGCGCAATCGTCCGGCGATCGGTCTCATCCCTCCCGCAGAAATACCGGGACGCGGTGGTGTTGTTTTATTTCTTCGACATGGATCTTGCCGCGGCGTCTGCCGCCCTCGGGATCCCGAAAGGGACCGTGAAGGCGAGGCTCCACAGGGGACGGGGAATCCTGCGCCGTAAACTGTCGGGCGCGGCGGCGACCGGCCCCGCCTCGCAGAAGGCGTGATGATGGACGGAGAGGTTTAAATCATGGATGATCTGGACAGGATCCTCTCAAGCGAGCAGATGATTGATCCCACGTCCGGATTCACGGGACGGGTCATGGAAGCAATCGGGCGTGAGGTCGAGGCGCCCCCCGCCCTCGCATTTCCGTGGTTGCGGGCGGGGATCGGGGGGGGTGCGATGCTATTCCTGCTGGTTGGCGTGATCGTCGCGCTGCCGTACCTGCCGCAGGCCGCGTGGCTCTCGGCTGCTGCCACTGCACTGGAAGTCGGAAGCCGAATCCTGAACGAGCTGGGTGCACCGGTGATTTTCGCGCTGCTGATCAGTCTGGTTTCAACGCACTTCGCCTTGCGCGACGCCGGATGAGAGTGCGACCGTCAGCCGAGATGAGGGCAGGGATGAAATTTCTTGATCGATCACGGTTCGGTCTGCTGATTGTCCTGCCGTGCGCCGTCTGGTCGATCATGTGCCAGCCGGCCCGGGCCGCCGGCGAACCCCACCTCTTCGTCGTCAATTGGAATCTGATGCGGGGGACCACGGCGGCGCTCGATCTCGATCCGCCGTGGGACGCGGCGATCGATCTCGGGTTCATTGGAACGCAGGCTGTCGTACGGCACTTTTTCGGGAAACACTACGTGGTGAACGGCGCGGCGGGCGAGATCCAG
>JAPUIN010000102.1 GCA_027297005.1 Acidobacteriota bacterium | reverse complement strand
CGCCGCAGGTAATCCGACTCCCCTCAGGACCGGGCACCGAATCGGTGCGAGGCCGCTGGGGTCCCGGCAATTCAATCCGACCATCGGACCTAGTCCGTCAGTCCAGTGAGGATGCGAAGGCGCACCTCGTCGATCAGGTGCTCCTTCGTCTCCATGGTGTAGTCGCTGGTCGACACCGGGGCCCCGAAGATGACCTCGATACATCCCGGCCGGAGGCGGAGGCTGCCTTTCGGGAGCACTTCGCCTCCGCCCCGGATCGACACGGGCACGATCGGGACACCGGCCTGTAAGGCAAGGATGAATCCGCCTTTCTTGAACGGGAGCAGCCGACCGTCTGGACTCCTCGTCCCTTCCGGAAAGATCACGAGAGAGGTTCCCGTCCGCAACAGCCGAGCTGCCTTGTCCAGTGTCCGGATAGCGCGCTCGCGGGAGGCCCGATCGATGAATGGAAATCGCGCCAGCCAGAGAGCCCAGCCGAAGATCGGTATGTAGAGAAGTTCCTTCTTCGCCACGACCCGGAAATCGGTCGGCATCGACAACACCAGGGCCGGGATGTCGAGATGGCTCTGGTGGTTGGCGACATAGACGGCGGCCCGGGAGGGGTCGATGTCGGGGTGTCGGGAGACGGCATGGCGGACGCGGCAGATGCGGAGAACCGCAGCCGACCAGAGTCGGACCAGGGTCATGAACCCCCGCCCCCCGCCGGGGACGAAACAGACCGCGATGGCCACGCTGCCGAGCACGGCGGTCAGCAGGCCGATCAGGGCCATCCGCAGAACACTCAGGACATCTTCCTCCATGATGGGCCGGGTCGAGGAAGGGGAGTATAGCCTCCTCCCTTCCTTGACTGTCAAGCGGCTATTCGCTAGACTGCGCGCGACTTAGCGCGTTTCTGCCGGGGTTTTCCTGGTGGTTCGAGCGCGGCTGGGAGCATGAGCGAGCCTCGATGAGCGGTGTTTTCAGTCTCGCCCTGCGTCATCTCGGGGCGTTCTCTCTGCTCTTCGCCGAGACCGTCAGGGAGTCCGTCCGCAGGAAGCCGGAGTGGCGCGTCCTTTTCGATCAGCTTCATCATCTGGGGGTACGATCGCTTGCCATCGCCACGGTCACAGCGCTGTTCACCGGCATGGTCCTCGCGCTGCAGACTTCGTACTCGCTGGCGGCGTACGGAGCGAATCTCTTCGTTGGCGATGTGGTCGCGTTGTCCCTGGTGCGGGAATTGGGGCCGGTGTTGACCTCGCTGATGGTCGGCGGAAGGGTGGGCGCCGGGATCACGGCCGAGATCGGCACCATGAAGGTGACCGAGCAGATCGACGCCATTCGCGCCATGGCGGCCAGTCCCGTTCGCAAGCTGGTCGTACCCAAAGTGATCGCAATCCTGATCATGCTCCCGATCCTCGTCATCCTGGCCGATTTCGTCGGAATTCTCGGAGGGATGGTCATGGCGGTGACGACGCTGAACCAGCCGGCGGCCTTCTACCTCCAGCACGTCAGCTCGGCCCTCAGTCTTCATGACGTGCTCAGTGGGCTGGGCAAGTCGGTCGTCTTCGGATTGTTCATTTCCCTCATCGCGTGCCATAACGGGATGAGGGCCGAGGGCGGGGCCGACGGCGTGGGCCGGTCCACAACGCAGACCGTGGTGGCCTCGTCGCTGTGCGTGCTGATCAGCGACTTCTTCCTGACGAAGTTCTTCCTCGCATTCTGACGGTCGACGATGGAAGAATCTTTCGTCCGATTCGAAGATATTTACAAGGCGTTCGGCCCGAAGAAGGTGCTCGAGGGGGTCAGCTTCGAAATCCGCCGCGGTGAGACCATGGTCGTTCTGGGCGGGAGCGGGAGCGGAAAATCAGTCCTGATCCGGCACATCATCGGGTTACACCGCCCGGATGCGGGCCGCGTGTTCGTGGATGGGGAGGATATCGTCGACTACGACGACGATCAGCTCGTCCCGGTGCGCAAGAAGGTCGCCATGCTCTTTCAGGGCGGCGCGCTTTTCGATTCGATGAGCGTTGCCGACAACATCGCTTATGGGCTGAGGGAGCACACCGATCTGGATGAAAAGCGAATCGCGGAGATTGTGCGCGCCAAGCTGGCTCTCGTGGGGCTCGAGGGCGTGGAGGCGTTGATGCCCGCGGAATTGTCGGGGGGGATGAAGAAGCGGGTCGCCCTGGCCCGCTCGATCGCCATGGATCCGCAGTGCATTCTGTACGATGAGCCGACGACGGGCCTCGATCCCGTGACCGCCAATACGATCAATGAACTCATACGGGACATGCAGCAGAGGCTGGAGGTCACATCGGTCGTCGTCACCCACGATATTGAGAGCGCGTTCTTCGTGGGAGATCGAATCGGATATCTGTTCGAGGGGCGCATGCATTTCGTCGGCACGGTCGACGAGGCCCGTGCCAGCACCGAGCCGCGACTTCGCCGATTCCTGAGCGGCGGAAGGCAGGGAGACGATGGCGCTGTCTAGAGCAACGAAAGAGCTCAGCGTGGGTGCCGTGGTGGCGCTCGGTATGATTGTCTTTGCGGTCGCCGTGATGGCGATCAGCAAGGAATCACCACTCTGGATTCCCAAGGTCCGCTACTGGACGCATTTCGATAACACCGGCGGTCTCTCCTCGGGATCACCCGTGCAGCTCGTCGGTGTGCAGATCGGCACCATCGAGAGCATTAAGTTTCCTGATGACATCCGGGAGACCCGGATCAAGGTCGTGATCAGCGTTGATCGGAGGTACGCCAACCGGATCCGCAACGGCACCCAGGCCTATCTGAAATCACTGAGCTATCTGTCGCTCGACAAATATATCGAGCTGACGCCGGGGGATCCCACCAGACCGGGCCTCGAACCGGATGAGTTCATTCCTCCGGGAGTCTCGGTCCTGGAGGAGACGATTCAGACGGGACAGAGCATCGCCGATGACGTCAAGGAGATCACCGCGTCACTGCGGGACCTTCTGATCGCCATCAATCGTGGCGGTGGCATCGTGCAGGAGATGATCCACAATCCGGAGTTCGGTCGGGAGGGGATGGAGAATCTGGAGGGAAGCCTGGCCTCGGTGCGCCGGATGCTCGAGGGTGTGGAGCAGGGGCAGGGATTCGCCGGGACTCTCCTGACCGACGACGTGTTTTCGCAGCGGCAGGCGGAAAACATCGATGAAGCTCTCTCACACTTCCGCTCGATCATGGAGCAGCTGGACAGCGGAGGGGGGCTCATCCACGAGCTCACCGCCGACGAGGGGGCGGGGGTGGAGGCAATCAGGGATCTTCGGGAAACAACCGCTGCACTGCGCAAGACCGCCGAGGATTTGCGAGGAGGGGAAGGGATGGTGGCCCGATTGCTGAACGACGAGGCCTGGGCTTCACGCGTCCTCGACAACCTCGAGAAGACGACCGGGCATGCCGAATCGATCCTCCGCAAAATCGACGGCGGCGAGGGGAGCCTGGGGGGCATCATCAACGATCCGGAGGTGTATGAGGGGCTCCGCGACGTCATGGCCGGAATGCGGAAGAGCAGGATTGGCAAGGCCGCGATCCGCCACTACGGCAAAAAGGGGGCGAAACGGCGGGCTCGCGAGGAGGAGGCGGAGGAAAGATTCCGTGGTGATGCGGGTGAGGCACGGGGGGAAGATGGCTCGGCGACGGATGACGAATAGTCGTCGGCGGGCACCCAGGAGACGTGGTCGGTCCCGAGCCGTTTCTGGCCGGCCGTCGATGCGACACCGGCCGCCGACCCGCGGATCGGCCGCAACGGCCGAAAAGCTGATCGCGAGGCTGCGATCCCGCAGCGCCTCGGTGGCGGTCATTGGGCTGGGTTATGTCGGCCTGCCCCTGGCCTGTGAATTCAGCCTGGGCGGATTCAAGGTTCAGGGGATCGACGTTGACCCTGGTCGTGTTGCGGAGATCGGGCGGGGTCACTCTCATGTCCCGGATGTATCGGCCCGTCGTTTAAGTTCGGCCCTGAGCGGAGGTCGGCTGAGGGCCACCAGCGACTTTGCCGTACTCGATGGCGTCGACGCAGTCATCATCTGTGTCCCCACGCCGCTTCGCAAGACGCGCGATCCCGACATTTCGTACATCGTGTCGGCCCTCGACGCGGCGCTGCCTCACCTGCATGCTGGGACGGTGCTGGTCCTCGAAAGCACCACCTATCCCGGCACCACGGAGGAGATCATCCTGCCGAAGGTGGAATCGAAGGGACTGCGCGCGGGCCTGGACGTCTTTCTGGCCTTCTCGCCCGAACGGGTCGATCCGGGGAATACGCGTTTTGGCCTCCGCAACACTCCCAAAATCGTCGGGGGGATCACCGACAATTGTGGACGCGTGGCTCAGGCCCTCTACGAGCAGGTCATCGACCAGGTGATTTGTGTCTCCAGCACCCGATCGGCGGAAATGGTCAAGCTCCTCGAGAACACCTTCCGGAGCGTGAACATCGCGCTCGTCAACGAGATGGCCGTAATGTGCGATCGTCTGGGCCTGAACGTGTGGGAGGTGATCGATGCCGCAGCCTCCAAGCCGTTTGGTTTCATGCCCTTCTATCCAGGGCCCGGCCTGGGTGGACACTGCATCCCGATCGATCCCCACTATCTGTCATGGAAATTGAAGACACTGAACTATCACGCGAAATTCATCGAATTGGCGGCCGAAATCAACGGCAGTATGCCGCAGCACGTCGTGGCGCGGATCGTTGAGGCGCTCAACGAACAGCGGAAGAGCGTGCGGGGCGCGCGGATTCTCATCATGGGCGTCGCCTATAAGAAGGACGTCGGTGACGTCCGCGAATCGCCAGCTCTGGATATCATTAAGCTCCTCGCGGATCGCGGCGCCGACATCCGGTACAACGATCCCCATGCGGGAGAGATCACCGTCGACGGGGGGCACGTGTACCGCAGCGTGAGGCTTGCCGAGGAGACCCTCCGCAAGGAGGATCTCGTCGTCATCGTGACCGATCATTCTTCGTATGATTATGAATTTGTGGTGGCAAACTCCCGCTGCGTGGTCGATACGAGGAATGCCACCCGCCACGTCCGGTCAGGGCGCGAGAAGATCCGGAGGCTTTGAACGACGATGTCGCAGGTTCTGGTGACCGGGGGAGCCGGGTTCATCGGCTCGCATCTCGTGGCGGAACTCCTCGCGCTGGGGCGCGAGGTTCTGGTGCTCGACAACTTCGATGACTTCTACGATCCGGCCATCAAACGGCGAAACCTCGAAGTTCTGCGCGGGCAGGAACGGCTTCGGCTGGTGGAGGGGGACATACGGGATGAGAAGCTTGTCGATGGGCTCTTCGCATCCCATACAATCGGTGTCGTCGTCCATCTCGCCGCCCGCGCGGGAGTTCGACCCTCCATCGAACAGCCCGTTCTGTACGCCGATGTCAACCTCAATGGCACGTCCGTTCTTCTCGAGGCGTGCCGGCGTCACGGGATCGGAAAGTTTATCTTTGGATCATCGTCGTCGGTTTACGGCAACAATCCGAAAGTCCCGTTCTCCGAGAAGGATCCGGTCGATGAACCGATCTCCCCGTACGCAGCAACCAAGCGGGCGGGGGAGTTGATGTGCGCGACCTATCATGCCCTCTACCAGCTTAACGTTTTTTGCCTGCGATTCTTCACGGTGTACGGACCCCGCCAGCGGCCCGAGATGGCGATCCATAAATTCACGCGTCTGATCGATCGAGGACTGCCTCTGCCAAGATTCGGAAATGGAGAAAGCCGCCGTGACTACACGTACATCACCGACATCGTCGCGGGCGTGGTGCGCGCCATCGATCGCGTTCAGGGGTTCGAAATTATCAACCTTGGAGGATCACAACCAACGATTTTGAAGGCTCTGATCGGGATGCTCGAGGCGCGCCTGAACAAGTCGGCAACGATATCCGAAGTGAAAGATAACCCCGGAGACGTCGTCGCCACCTGGGCCGATGTTTCTAAGGCCCGGAGGCTGCTGGGTTATGAGCCGGCCGTGATGATCGAAGAGGGCCTGAAGCTATTTGTGGAGTGGTACCGGCGGCCGGAGAGCGGAGCAGCCGCAGTCGGGGCCGGTGCGGAGAGACGCCGATGAACGTGGCGGTGATCGGGACAGGGTACGTAGGGCTGGTCACCGGTGCCTGTTTCGCGGAATTCGGCGTCTCGGTGGTCTGTGTCGACAAGGATGCTCAGAAGGTCAAGGAACTGCAGGGAGCGCGGGTGCCGTTCTTTGAGCCAGGACTGCAGGAGCTGGTCGAGCGCAACCAGCGCGCGGGACGACTCTCGTTCACAACCGACCTGCGTGCGGCCGTCGAGAGATCACTGGTGATCGTCATCGCGGTTGGGACGCCCGCAGCGGAGGACGGAGGGGCCGATCTGGACTTCGTGCGCGAAGTCGCACGTGGCATTGGCGAGCACATGAACGGCTACAAAGTCGTCGTGACCAAGAGCACGGTACCGATGGGAACAGGCGACAAGATCCGGGATCTGATTGAGCGGAATCAGAAACAGAAGATCCCATTCAGCGTCGTGAGCAACCCCGAGTTTCTCCGCGAAGGGGCCGCGATCGAGGACTTCATGCGCCCCAACCGGATCGTCATCGGTGCGGAGGAGCCGCAGGCAATCGCAATTCTCAAGGACCTCTACAAGCCCCTCTACCTGATTGAGACGCCTTTCGTCATCACGAACGTCGTGAGCGCTGAAATGATCAAGTATGCATCGAATGCCTTCCTCGCGACGAAAATTTCATTCATCAATGAAATCTCGAATCTCTGCGAGGCCGTGGGGGCCGACGTTCACGATGTTGCTCGCGGCATGGGACTCGATAACCGGATCGGGCGCAAGTTTCTTCACCCGGGTCCGGGATTCGGTGGCTCCTGTTTTCCCAAGGACACACGCGCCGTGCAGCGTATGGCACGCGAGCTCGGGGTCGAATCCCGCATCATTGAATCCGTCATCGCGGTCAATGATTCACGGGTGGGGGATATGATCGAGAAGATCGATCGCTTCGTGGGCGGGTTGACCGGAAAGAAGCTGGCGGTCCTGGGTCTTTCTTTCAAGCCGAATACGAGTGACATCAGGGAGTCTCCGTCCATCAGATTAATCGACCTGATCCTCAAAAAAGGCGGTCGGGTCAGGGCGTATGATCCTGTGGCCATGAATGAATGCCGCAAGGCATTCCCCGGGATTGAATATGCCGAGGATACCTATGACGCCGCGTCGGGTTGTGACGGACTGGTCATCGCCACGGAGTGGAATCAGTTCAGAAACCTGGACTGGGGACGGATGAAATCGATGCTTCGATCGCCGATCGTCATTGATCTTCGCAACGTCTACGATCCCTCTCAGATGAAGGAACTGGGTCTACGTTATATGGGGGTTGGGCGGCCGTGACGGAAGATCGGCGCTACCTGGTCACGGGAGGGGCGGGGTTCATCGGTTCTCATCTCGTCGAGAAATTACTGCAGCGTGGCGCGTACGTGACGGTCATCGACAATTTCTCCACCGGACGTCGAGAGAACCTCGATTCCGTCGTCAGGGATGCGGGTGGGAGCGCATCAAACCTGAAGGTCGTCGAGGGGGACATCCGTGATGCGGCTCTGATCGAGCGGGTGATGAGGGACGGCATAACGCATGTTCTGCACCAGGCGGCCCTTCCCTCGGTGCAGCGCTCGATCGAGGACCCTGAGACGAGTCACGCCGTGAACGCGACCGCGACGCTTGCGCTCCTGGAACAGGCCCGTCGGTGTGGCGTCAGAAGGTTTGTCTACGCGGCATCATCATCGGCCTATGGTGATACGCCGACCCTTCCCAAGCTCGAGTCGATGACACCGGTACCACTGTCGCCGTACGCGGCGAGCAAGCTGGCTGGAGAGCATTACTGCCGTATCTACCATCAACTGTTCGGTCTGGAGACGGTCGCGCTCCGTTACTTCAACATCTTTGGTCCCCGCCAGGACCCCGCGTCGGACTACGCGGCGGTCGTGCCGAAATTCGTCCAGGCGGCGCTGGCCGGAAAGGCCCCGCGTGTGTTCGGAGATGGTCACCAGTCCCGGGATTTCACCTACATTGATAATGCCATCGATGCGAATCTCAGGGCGTGTGAGGCGCCGATGGGGGCGGTGGGGAAGGTTTACAACGTGGCCTGTGGCGCGAGCGCGACCCTTCTCGAGTTGATCCAGATGCTGGGGTCGATTCTGGGAAGGTCGATCACGCCCGTTCATGAGGCTCCACGGGCAGGGGACGTGAAAGATTCGCTGGCCTCGATCGATGAAGCGCGGCAGGCCCTCGGTTACGAGCCGCGCGTCGATCTCGAGGAGGGGCTGCGCAGAACGATCGCGTGGTTCGGCACATGAAACTCTCGATCGTAATCCCGGCCTACAACGAAGCGGCGACGCTCGAGGAGGTTCTCCGGCGGGTTCGGGCGACCCCCTTCGAAAAGGAGATCCTCGTCGTCGATGACGCATCGACGGACGGCACCGCCGATCTTGTACTTCGGCATCAGGCTCCCGACCTCATCCTCCTTCAGCACCCGCATAATCGCGGCAAGGGTGCGGCGCTCCGCACCGGGTTCGAGCGGGCCACCGGCGACATCGTCGTCGTTCAGGATGCCGATCTCGAATACGATCCGGCCGATTACGGACGCCTTCTCAAGCCGATCCTGGATGGCCGGGCCGATGTGGTTTTCGGTTCCCGGTTCGGGGGTGAGAGCCACAGAGTGCTGTTTTACTGGCACTATCTGGGGAACCGGTTCCTCACGACCCTGTCCAACATGTTCACGAACCTGAATCTCACCGACATGGAGACCGGGTATAAGGCCTTCCGAATCGATGTCCTGAGGGATCTCAAACTGCGGTCCAATCGGTTCGGATTCGAACCGGAGATCACGGCCAAGGTCGCGCGCATGGGATGTCGGGTCTACGAGGTGGCGATTTCCTATCATGGTCGTGGCTATGACGCAGGGAAGAAGATCACCTGGAGGGATGGCCTTGCGGCGATCGGCTGCATCATTCGATACCGTTTCTTCGGCTGACCGTCGGCCCCTCGGGGCCTTCTGCGTGATCCTCGCCGGCGGCACTGGAACGCGGCTGTGGCCCCTGGCGAGGGAGACGCGACCCAAGCAGTTTCTGAAAATCATCGGTGGCCGGAGCCTGTTCGATCGCACCATGTCGAGGGCGCGCTCGCTGGTCGGCCCGGGACGCATCATCATTGTGGGGGGAGTGGGGCATCGCCTTTTCCTGCGCGCCCAAGCGAAGGGAATCGACTCGGGACAGATCATCCTGGAGGGGATCGGGCGGAACACAGCCGCCTCGATCGCGCTCGCGGCGCTCCGCATCCGCGCCGGACACGGCGATGGTGTCATGATCGTGTTCCCCTCCGACCACTGGATCGACTCGAAAACGAAATTCCGGGCGGTCATCCGCAGTGCGGTGACGCGAGCGCGCCGGACGGACGGGCTTTACATCATCGGCGTTCCGCCTCGCTCGGCCGATAGCGGGTTCGGGTATGTCCTGCCTGCCGAGCGGGGGAACGACGGACAGTTCCGGAGGGTCGCTGCATTCGTAGAAAAGCCGCCGCCAGGGGTGGCGGCGCGGATGGTCCGCTCGGGACGGTATCTCTGGAACAGCGGCATTTTCGTGTGGCGTGCGAGCGCGATCCTGGATCAATTAAAGAGGCACCGTCCGGGAGTGGTGCGGGCCGCGGCGACGTGGGCCGGCAAAGCGGGACGGGGACTTTGGACCGTGCCCACGCGCGTGATGCGGCGGATGGAATCGGTCCCGATCGACCGTGCCGTGCTGGAGCGCAGCCGCTCGACATGGGTGAGGCGGGCTGATTTCGGGTGGAGTGATCTGGGAAACTGGGCTGCCCTTGCCGACCTGCTCGGGGGAGCCCGTAGGGGGAATGCCTCCCTGGGGCCCCACCGTTTCATCGATTCGAGCGGTTGCCTAGCCGTCGGAGGAGAAGGGCCGATTGTGATGCTAGGGGTCAAGGACCTCATCGCCGTGCGTGACGGTGGCACATTGCTGGTCTGCCACCGCGATGCGGTGCAGAAGGTGCGCGAGGTCGCGGAGCAGATGGCAGGAAGGGACGAGGGTCCGCGCTGATGAAGGGATCGGAGTAAAGACTATGCGCTCGATCTGTGATCGGATCATTCGATACGGGCTGGCATCCCTCATCGCCTTCACTCCCATCGCCTTCGGCACCGTGGAACGATGGTCGATTGCGATCATGGAGTGGGGGGTCATCACCCTCGTTCTCGTCTTCGAGGTACGCGTGCTCTGGCCGGATAATGGCGTGCCGCGCATGAAGGTCAGGAGGACGGGACTGGAGATCCCGCTGGTGCTTTTTCTCCTCTATGCGGTTCTGCAGACAGTGCCGGTACCGATCGCATGGCTTGAAGTCCTCTCCCCGGGTTCGGTCGATCTGTACGACCGGGCCGATCTGGAAGTCGTGACGCGGCAGGAGGGGCGCTTCGAAAGTCGCGGAGGATACGCGCCTCCACAGGACGATCCCCTTCTCAAAGCAGGGCAGCCCGAACGGAGACCAATCAGCGTCAATGCGGGCAAGACCCTGGAGCGCGCCCGACTTCTCGCGGTTTTCATGGCGCTCTTTTATCTCGTGGCAATATGGTGCGACCGGGACGACAAGGTCGTCTTTCTGCTCTCCTCGATCACCGTCGTCGGCTTTCTTG
>JAPUIN010000101.1 GCA_027297005.1 Acidobacteriota bacterium | reverse complement strand
CTCACCGGCCACAGCCATTCCTATGAGCGGTCCTTCCTGTTGGACGGGCATTACGACGATTCATCCACGCTGACCGAGGAGATGAAGCCGGCCGGGGATACTGACGGCCGGGTGGATGGTGATGGCGCTTATCAGAAGAGGACATCAGGGCCGGCGCCGCACGAGGGGGCCGTTTACGTCGTCGCCGGCAGCTCCGGCCAGATCTCAGGTGGCGTGTTGAACCATTCCGCCATGGTCGTCTCGATGAGCGAGCTGGGATCGATGGTGCTCGACGTCGAAGGGGATCGACTGGAAGCGCGTTTTCTCGATGCCGGCGGCGCGTTTCTGGATCACTTCACCATCGTCAAGAATACGGGGGTCCCGCCGCAGGCCGAATTCTCCGCCTTCCCCATCGCCGGCGCCGCCCCCCTGACGGTGCAGTTCGACGACGACGCCAGCACCAACACCGCCTCGTGGGATTGGGATCTGGACGGCGACGCGGTATCGGACAGCTCCGTCCGCAACCCCGAGATCACCTATACGACGGCTGGAATGTACACCGTGGAGCTGACCGTCTCGAACGCTGCGGGGACCGCGACCGAAACGAAGCCGGCTTATATCTGCGTCTCGGAGGGAGTCCCGGCACCCGTGCCGAATGTCACCGTCGCGGCGGATGCGGAGACGATCTCCTGGGGTGCGGTCACCGCCACCGGGTACGATCTGCTCCAGGGAGACCTGAACCTGCTGAGCTCGACGGGAGGAGACTTCACCGCTGCCATCCTCACCTGTCTCGAGGATGGCGACTCGGATCTCTCCGCTATCGATCCGGGAACACCCCCTCCCGGCGCGGGGATCTTCTACCTGGTTCGCGGAACGAGCCTGTGTGACGAGCCGGGAACCTACGAAAGCGGCGGAGCTGGACAGACCGGCTCACGCGATGCGGAGATCCAGGCCGCCTCGGCCGCCTGCCCCTGATTTACGTTCTCCACAGATCGGCGCTGCGACCCTGTCGCGTTGGCTGGTTACCCGATGGTTAACTAGCCGCTCGGACCACGCGAAGCCTGGGTCTGGAACGTCAGTCATGTCGACCCTCACAACTCCGCAGGTGGCCTTCTCATGAAGGTGGGGACAGCCCCGCTCAGCGATAGTCGATCGAGAATGGGAGGGTGTCGGGAACGATGCGGACCTCGGTGGTCAGCCTGAACGACGCGTCCTCGCCGTCCGGATAGGTCAGCTCGACGAAGAACGCGGTCCAGCCGGAAACCGGCCGGACCACCCTGCCGGCGTATTCACCGTCCGGTTGTGTCGTGAGAATGGTGCTGCGCCACGCCTCGCCGATCGTCTCCAGCCGGAAATCACGCTTCTCGGGATTGGTAGCCTGCCAGAGACGGGCCTCGGCTGGAAGCGTGGGGCCCGCGGTGCGGACGCTGATCGAGCCGTCCGGCTCGAACGTCCAGGAGAACTCGGGGCGCGGCGCGCCGGTCACGATCGCCCGGTAAAACGCCAGCACCGTCTCGTACGCATCGCTTTCTCTCAAAGAGTGGTCGGCATTAGGAACATAGCGAAGATGCTTCTCTCCCGGAAGATCGTCGTAGTAGAACTGTGCCGAGTCGGGCACGAAGAACTGATCGCCGGTGGCATTGATGATCAGCTTGGGCATCGTGAGGCGCGTGCGATACTCGTAGGGATCGACGAATTTCCTCAACCGCCGCATCTCCGGGGTTCCGAACCAGTTGGGGATCCCCATGTCGACGTATGAGCGAATCGCCGGCGCCCAGAACCCGTAGGCGCTGAAATGATGCCGGAAGGTAGCTTTCAGGTTCAGAAGATCGATCACCAGAGGAATGATCGCCACGACCCGCTTGTCGACGGCGGCCGTGGTCCAGGTGGTCCAGCCCCGCTTCGACGCACCGGCGACAACGAAGCGTCCGACCCGGGGATGGCTCTCCTGGTGTCGCTCTGCATGATGCCTGTTCTCCCCCTTCCTCTTGAAGAAGGCGGTGATCGTGTCCATGGCGCGAACGGCGCTCCTGGTCATTGGCAGCCGGGATAGCCAGACCGGATCCCCGCCGCGCAGGAACCTGTCCCACCCATAGGCGATCAGTCGATCCTCCTTGCGAGGGCCGGAGGTATCCCCGGTGAACTGCAGCGGTTGATTCGGGACCATCCTCAATTCCGCCACGACGGTGCCGGTTGCTAGCGCGATCTTCGTGAGGGCGGAGCGGGGTTTCTCCGGCGGATCGTCGTCGTTGACGCCGCCATGGATGTAGAGAAGGGCGACGTCGCTCTTGATCGTCTCCGGCTCGATGATCATCAGCCAGTGCCACCACACGGTGCGGTCGACGTCGGCGCCGGTGAGCCACGCCCCTGAGGTCATCCTCAACACGTGGGTGACGTAACCCTCCCCCACCAGATCATGGATCGGCTCCCAGGAATAGGCCGGATCATCGGCGGCAACGTACCGATCGAGAGGTGTGGCGTCATCCCGCATGCTCGGCCGCTGCGGTCCACCCTCGGTGCAGGCCGCCAGAATCAGAGTCGTGGCGATCAGGGTCGGCGCCAGACCTTTCATCTTAGAAGCAGAGCCTCCAGACGATGTCGACCAGAGCATGCGTGATCGCCGCAGCGGTCACCTTTCCGGTCCGATTGTAGACCGTGCCGTATGCTATACCGGCGAGAGACGCGATCGACACGTAGCGCCAGTCGAAGGTGGGATGGTTGTTGAGATGGCTGAGTCCGAACAGGATCGACGCGACGAGCAGCGCCACGAAGCGCCCCCGCGCGGTTCCCGCGGTGCGTAGAAAAAGGTTCTGTATCAGCCCACGGAACAGGACCTCCTCCGGCAACGCGACCATAAAGGTGACCCCCAGGATGACCGGGATGATGAGGACCGGGTTCGGCAGATGTGGTTCGAACGGCACGAAGCCGGTCACCGTGCCGAAAACGAGGGCGAGCGGGAAGAACCAGCCGAAAGCGATCAGCGCCTGCACGACATCGCGCCCCTTCAGCCGGAAGGTGAATCCGATCCCTGCGAGCGGCCGGACCGCAAGGAAGCAGAACAGCGCCAGGTTCATGGCGAGGAGCTGGGTGAACGGATGCGAGGGTGACGGAATGTCGGGGGAGGCCGGTAGCCAGGCGCGGGCCAGAGCGGCCAGCTCCACCGGCAGGTAGAGAAAGAGGACGGCGAGAAAATCGAACCGGTTCGGCCGCTCGCCCCGTTTCACGGCGAGGGAGGCAAACAGGATCGGAAAACCAATATAGACCGGGATGAACAACGACTCCGGCACCCTCAACCGCCCAGGACCGAGGCCATATAAGATATAAACTGCTAGCAGCAGCGCCGGAAAGGCCAACAGGCTCCTCGCGGTCCGCTCGCGGAGCCACTTCAGGAAATGCCGCGACGTGAAAAGAAGATACGGCAGGAGCAGCAGGCCAAAGCTGACCAGCACCGATGCCTTGTCGAACAGGCTGACCGGGATCGAGGCGATCACCAGCAACCCGCCGGAGGTCAGAACCATAGTGAGGATCAGGGCATATCGGATCCCGGCCGGGGCGTTGGAGAATGAGTATCGGGTTGTCGGTAAGTTCATGGTTCTCCGGGCACTGATGCCCCGATGAGCGGTCGGGTCGCCACCTTTTCCAACATAGAGGATCTTGGTGATCATGCAACGATCGACGGTCATCCGGCCGCTGGTGGAAATTGTGGCGCTGGCGGGGCTCCTGATTTCCTACATCTGGGGCTGGGGAAGCACCTTTAGGGGGGATTTCACGCTCTGCGTCATTCTCTACCTGGGGATCGGTCTTGCGGCCCACCTCCGGACCGAAGAGAGCCCGGTCGATCTCGGCTTCCGGCTGGACAACCTCGGCGCCGCCGCTCGCGACGCCCTGCTGGCGACGATCCCGATCGGCCTGATCCTTCTTGGCACCGGTGCCCTGCTCGGCAGCCTCGACCTCCCCCCCCTCGCCCGCTGGTCCCGGATCCTGCTGAACGGCATCGCCTGGGGCGCCATTCAACAGTACGGACTGCTCTGCATCTTCTACCGGAGGTTCGGCGAGCTACTCCCCGGGCGTCGCGGTCCGCTGCTGGCCGCCAGCGCGGTCTTCGGCCTGCTTCACATCCCGAACCCGTTCCTGACCGTCGCGACGTTCGCCGCCGGGGCTCTCTCTTGCTGGCTCTATCGCAGGGCGCCGAACCTGATCGTCCTCGGCGTCATGCACGGGATCATCGCATTCATGATCGTCGAAGCGCTTCCCGACGCCATCACCATGGGCATGCGCGTCGGACCAGGCTTTTTCAATTTCCATCCGGGACAATGAATCGAGTCGGATGTTATTTCTCTGCTACGCCACGCCAGCCACGCAAGAGAATTCCGACGATGCAGGCGTGACTGATGCCACCCAGGATCAGCATGGCGGCGTAGGGATGGCCGATCAGTGCGCCCAGGCAGATCCCGAATAAACGGAGGTCTCGGCGCTTGATCCGATTGAGGAGGTCATTCGGGTACGGGCAGCCATAACGGAGGGCATATTCCTTGGTCGTATAACTCGCCAGCAGGAATCCCGAGAGAGCGGCCATCCCACCGAGCCAGACCAGCGCGCCGGACTGAACCCGGCTCTCGGCCAGGGAGATGGCGAGCACGACTGCGACATCACCGTAGCGATCGAGAACCGTATCAAGCCAGGCGCCGCGACGTGTCATCTGGTGTTTGAGCCGGGCGATCTCGCCATCAGAGCCGTCGAGGATCGATGCGGCCTGGACGACGAGGCCGCCGGCGAGCGTCAAGCCTGTCTGGCCCATGGCCAGGAGCGCCGCTCCCGCCAGGGTCATGGCGAAGCTCAGGAACGTGGTCTGATCAGGGGTGATCGAGGTCGACGACAGCAGAGCCGAAATCCGGATCGACACGGGGCGATTGATCCAGCGCGAGACGAACCCATCCTCAGGTTTCGCCGAGAGACTTGACAGCATCCTCCGGCGCGCCTCACCCCAGGCAGCGGGGGTGTCGACATCGATCCAGCTGAGACCGGTGACGTCGACCGTCCGCACCTTCCCTTTCTCCGCCAGGGCGGCCACCCCATCCGAGAGACCGTGACCCCCGCGTGAAGCGGCCTCTTGAAGGCCGTCCACGAGGGCGCCGGTGCACAGGAAAACCCCTGTGTCGGTGGCATCCCATGGTTCCAGATGTTTGCCGATCCGGGAGATCCGATCGCCGTCGAGGCGGACCTTCGTGGCGTCGTCGGAGTCGAAGAGATGCCCCCTGTCCCGATCAATTCCGAGGACGATCTCCCGGGCGCTCACGGGGGTCGAGAGGACCCGGCGGATCAACTCCGGATCCGTGATGTGGTCGGCCATCAATAGGAGGAACCGTTCCCGGCCAACGGCCCGGGTGCCCTCGAGGGCACTCGTCCCGTTTCCCTGCCGCCAGCCGGAAGCTTCGACGAATGAGATCTCGCAGCCCCGAACGACAGCAACCCGCTCGAATTCCGAGCGCACCCCTGCGGCCTCATGCCCCAGAACGACAAGGAAGCGAGTCACGCCCGCATCGATCGCCGCTAAGACCACTCTTTCCGCAAGCGAGAGGCCGAGAATTTTCAGTGTCGGCTTCGGACCGCGGCCCCGATGTCCTGCAATTCGGGTCCCCAGGCCCGCGGCAAGGATGACGGCCACCTCGACACGCTGCTGCATCTCCTCAGGCTGGATCCCCATCGAGCATCTCGGTGATTTCTCGGGCGAGTTCGCTGGTAGCCGCTGCCACAATGCGGGCCGTCCCGAATGGATCTCTCAGGTGCTGGAAATTGTTCCCGTCGAGGTCCACAACGGTTCCACCCGCTTCCTCGACGGCGAAGGCCGCGGCCAGAAAACTTTCCGGGCCCAGTCGCCCCCGTGGATCCACGTAGGCGTCGAGGGAACCGGAGGCGACCAGGGCGATCGCACGGGAAGCGCAGCCATAGGTCCGCACTCCGCGGGCCCGCGAGATGAGCGCTGCGAGTCCCGCCGACGGGGACGAATGGTTCAGTTCGCACGCCACCATGGCCTCCGAGACGGCAACGACACGCGAGACCGAGACGGCCCGACCGCCCCGTAGGGCGCCACGGCCGCGCTC
>JAPUIN010000100.1 GCA_027297005.1 Acidobacteriota bacterium | reverse complement strand
ACGAAATGAACATCGTCGGGAAGCCGATGGTCAGCAACAGGCAGAAGCCCAGGGGCATCCAGCCGGACATGGGAAGGAACCGCCTTTCATTATTCATGGGAATCTCCTTTGTGTTTTTTCTTTTATATAGCATTATGATATCATTATGAAATCATTTGTCAAGGCGACCAGAGTTGGAAACCGTCGCCTTCTGCGAGCTGCCGATATCGTCTTTGGTGGGAATGTCGGGGAGCGGGAGTATCACCCTGGCGCTCCGTGGAACCGGCCGGGCCCGGGAGGACGTCAGGCAGATCGGCTGTGCTAACATCTCGAAGGAGAGGTCTGGCGTGGTCTTCCGCCGTGCCGGCGTTTCAAGAGCCCGGAGATCGACATGCCCGTGATTCGTCTGGAACCCCCGACCGTCCGGCTCGCCCGGGCGCTGCCTATGGACGTCGGGATGGGCCATGTTTCGCGCCAAACATGACTCCCCTCCAGACCGCGGATTCCAGGGGCATGACCGAGGAGCCCCGCACTTTGGGGGCGATTCTCTCCGCCTGTCTGCTTCTCGGGCTCACGGCCTGCAGCGGGGAAGAGCCTGCGGCGGTGGCATCGTGGCCCGCCTCTTCCCCGAGACTCAACGTCCTGCTCCTCACCGTCGACACGCTGCGACCGGATCATCTTGGTTGCATGGGGTATCACCGCAAGACGAGCCCGCACGCGGATGGCCTGGCGCGGCGCGGTGTCCTGTTCCGCCAGGCGATTACCGCCGCGGCGCGCACAGTCCAGTCATTTCCATCGATCCTGACCGGCGTCTATCCACCGGTTCACGGCCTGCGCTACGAGGGGCAGACCCACGACATCCTGATCGGGCGAACGACTCTGACCAGGGTTCTCAGGGACAACGGGTACGATGCGTTCGCCGTCACGCAGGGGCTGAACGTCGGCCTGCACCGCGACTTTGAGATTTACGACCCCGATATCTATCTCGATGATCAAGGCAAGAAGATCTACCTCCCGACACGCAACGATCGGATGGCGACGCAAAAAGCGGTGCACTGGCTGCGGCAACGCGCCGGTAACCCGGGGCCGTTTTTTCTCTGGATGCGCTATAACGCTCCTCACTGGCCCTACGAGGCCCCTCCCCCGTTTGGCGAGATGTTCGACCCTGAGTTCCTCGGCCCGCACACCTTCAACAAGGGACAGCGTCCGGACCCCCGGCGGGACGACATCATTTTCGGCAAGACCAGGCTGCCGGCGCGTGAAGTCGAACACTCCGTGGCCCATTACGACGGGGAGGTGGCGTTCTCCGACGACGCGATCGGAGACCTCCTGGCCGCCCTGGAGAAGATGGGGCAACGAGATCGGACGCTGGTCGTGCTGACGTCGGATCATGGTGAGAGCCTCGGGGAGCACGACTACTTCTACGAACATGGAGCCTACCTTTACGACCCGGTCGTTCGGGTCCCTCTGATCTTCGTCGCGCCGGGGCGACTCCCGGCCGGCCATGTGGTGGATGCCCAGGTGCGGACCATCGATATCATGCCGACGATCCTGGACCTGGTCGGGATCGAGGTGCCGCCGGGACTTCAGGGAGTGAGCCTGGTGCCTCTGATACGCGGCGATGAGGGCCCCGAGCGTCCGGGGTCCCTGGCCTACTCCGAGTCGGGCCGGAATTACTTCAAGGAGAACACGCGGCAGTACATCACCGGGATCGCCGGGAAATGGCGGATGATCCGCAGCGATCGATACAAGCTGATCATGATCCCGAAGGATCCCGAGCCGATCTGGGAGTTCTACGATCTGCTGGCCGATCCGGGCGAAACGCTCAACGTCCTGGACCGGCACCCGGAAGAGGTGGCGCCGCTGAAGAAAGCCCTCCTCCAGATCCTGGAGAGCGATCCGGGGCGCGAAGACCGTGACGAGCCCTCCATTCCAACCGATCTGCAGGAAGAACTGCGTTCGCTGGGCTACGCCGGTGGGCGTGATCCAAACTGATCGCCGGGGAGAGTCCGTCTCTTCCGCGGGGTCCGCATTCGTGCGCCGCGCGCTGACCATCGCGCTCCTTCTCGCCATGGTGGGATGTTCCTCCCGCTCCCGGCAGGCGCAGGCAATCGTAGAATCCGGCAAGGCTCGCTTCACCGTGATCGCGCCGGAGTGCATCCGGATCGAATACTCCGAGAACGGCGAGTTCGTCGATGCGCGGTCGATGTTTGCCGTCAATCGAGGCGCGGCGTTTCTCGAGTACACGCTGGAGCGCGAGAGCAACCTGGTCACCATCGACACCGGCAAGATAAGGCTCACCCACACGGCGGACGGCACGCCGTTCGGCCCGCACAACCTGACGGCGCTCATTCGCAATGGGGGCGGCGACGCAACGTGGGTCCCGGGGATGGTGACCAGGGCGAATCTGGGCGGCGCGAGGCGCGCCATCGGGGGGATCAGCGGTCCCGTCGATCTCGGAGAGGGGCTGCTGGCGCGCGACGGCTGGTACCTGCTGGATGACTCGCGGCGACCGCTCCTCACGGACGACTGGGTCGCGGGGCGCCCCGCGAGCGCAGGCATCGACTGGTACCTGTTCGGCTACGGGAGCGATTACAAGGCAGCGCTGCGCGCCATGACCGCGGTCGGCGGCGCCGTGCCGATGCCCCGCAAGTACGCGCTCGGGGCCTGGTACTCGCGCTACTGGCCGCACACCTCGAAGGATTACCGGCGGATCGTCGAGGAATACAGGCAGCACGATTTTCCGCTCGACGTCGTAGTGATGGACACCGACTGGCACCGGGGCGGCTGGACCGGGTGGTCGTGGAACCGGAACCTCCTGCCCGATCCCGAAGCACTCCTCAAGTGGCTCCACGAACAGCGGCTTACCGTGGCGCTCAACGCCCATCCGGCGGGCGGCGTCCAGCCGGGCGAGGACATGTATGCAGCATTCATGAAGGAGATGGGAGAGGACCCGGCGACCGGCAGAACATTGCCATTCGATGCGGTGAATCGGCAATACCTCGACACCTTTTTCAAACACACACACCTGCCTCTCAACAGGGCCGGAGTCGACTTCTGGTGGCTGGACTGGCAGCAGCGCCTCTACACGGCCAGCGTCCCCGGACTCACCAATCTGGCCTGGCTGAACCGTTACTACTACCAGCATTCGGAGCGCGCTGGGCTCCGAGGTCTCTCCCTCAGCCGCTGGGCCGGCTGGGGCGACCACCGGAACGTGATCCACTTTTCGGGAGACGCCGATACCCGATGGCCGTTGCTCGAATTCGAAGTGCCGTTCACGGCTACCTCCGGCAACGTCGGCTGCTTTTTCTGGTCCCACGACATCGGCGGACACAAGGGCCCTCACAATGAGGAAACCT
>JAPUIN010000010.1 GCA_027297005.1 Acidobacteriota bacterium | reverse complement strand
ACTCGAGGTGCAGCGTATCTCCATGGGAACTCTGACCCACTCCTCACCTGCGGCCGACATTGCCCTCGAGGTCGAGCCGTCATGACATCGCGACTCCGGCGCGCGCAGACCGGTGAGCCGACCGTCGCGCCGCCCGACGGGAGTGTTCCGTACGATGAGCCCCTCACACCGTCCGCCCTCCATCGACGTCTGCGCACAGCGCACATGGGACACCGCATCTATCACTATCCCGAAATCGGCTCCACCAACGACCGCGCGATCGAGCTCGCGGCAGCCGGAGAACCCGAGGGGTCAATCGTCATCGCGGAGCGACAGACACGCGGCCGCGGACGGCGCGACCGCACCTGGATCTCGGCCGACCGGCTCGGCTTGTATCTGTCCATGATTCTGCGGCCAGGTGGTGAGGTCTCCAACGCTCCGTTGTTTACTCTGCTGGGATCGGTGGCCACCGCGCGCGCTCTCTCGTCCGCGTGCGGATGTGTCGCACGCATCAAATGGCCGAACGATGTCATCGTGAAGGGGCGTAAGATCGCTGGGATCCTGGGAGAAGTTCGCAGCTCGGCTCCGACTCTGAAGGAACTGGTGCTCGGGATCGGAATTAATGTCAACCACGAGGCAGCGGATTTCCCCAGCGAGCTGGGTGATCGTGCCACCTCCGTATACCTGGAGACCGGGAGGCGCCACGATCGCTGTGCGCTGCTGGTGGAAATCCTGGAGCGCTTCGAGCGATGCTATCTCGCCGTGCTCCGGAACGGCCCCGAAGAGCTGCTGAGTGCCTGGCGGCAACTGTCGGCGATCCCGCCCGGGACCCGAGTCAGCCTTCGGGTGGGGGACGAGCTGATCGAAGGCATCCTGATCGACATCGAGTCGGATGGAGCCCTGCGGCTCCAAGTCGGTGTCGGGTCGACCCGCCGGGTGGCGTTCGGCGAAATCGAAGCGACACGGGGGCCGGCCGAGGCGGATCATGCTTGATCGCAAAGATACGCGGGTGGGCGCCACCTCCATGCTGATGGTTATGGACGTGGGGAACACCAACACGGTCCTCGGGATATTCGACGATCGCAAGCTGGTTGCCCACTGGAGACTGACCACCGTCCGTAACCGGACCGTGGACGAGTACGGTATCCTGGTGAGAAATCTGCTCTCCATCGCGGAGATTGACGTCTCGCGAGTTCACGATCTGATGATCGCTTCCGTCGTCCCTCCGCTCAACAGTGTCCTCGAGCAGATGGCACTGTCATATTTCGACGTCCGGCCAATGTTCGTGGAACCCGGAATCAAGACCGGGATGCCGATTCTGTACGACAATCCCCAGGAGGTCGGGGCGGATCGAATCGTGAATGGTGTTGCCGCCTTTGAGCGCTGCCACAGTGCCGTTATCGTGGTTGATTTCGGTACGGCGACCACCTTTGACGCCATCTCTTCGCGCGGGGAGTATCTTGGTGGCTCGATCGCCCCGGGCCTCGCGATCTCGGCCGAAGCTCTCTTTCAACGTGCCGCCCGGCTGCCGCGCGTCGACATCAGACGCCCGCCAAAGGTGGTGGGGCGCAACACCATCCAGAGTCTTCAGTCGGGACTGGTCTATGGATACCTCGGCCTCGTTGGAGGGATTCTCGATCGGATGAAAGAGGAGATGAGCGATCAGGGGCCGGTTCGGACGATCGGGACGGGCGGCCTGGCCGCTCCGATCGAGATGGAACTGCAGCCGCTTCTCGACGAGATCGTCCCCGATCTGACGCTCGAGGGACTTCGGATCCTCCACGAACGCAACCAATGACCTCTGCCGACGACCGGGAAAACTACTTCCGCGCGACCGAGGAGGAGTTTTCGCGGCGGCGTTTTGCACCGATACTACTGTCGCCGCGGGACTGGTCACTGATCGGGACGTGGCACGAGGCTGGAATTCCGATCTGGATCGTCCTGCAGGGGATCGCCAACGTCTTCGATGCCTTCGAGCGTCGTGCCCCCGAGACGCGGCGCATCAATTCCCTCTCCTATTGCCGCCAGGAGGTCGAAACCCTGTTCGAGATCTACCGAACGGTGCGCGTCGTGGAGGCGGGAACACCGGGCCCCGGAGAGGCCCCTGAGCGTGTCATCGCTCGTCACCTTGGCCGACTGGCGCGCCGCCTTCATGAGACCATGTCGATCGCCTCCGACGCGGGCCACGATGCGTTGGTCGCCGCGCTCGCCATGGCATCGGCGGAACTCAAAAGCCTGCGCAAGGAGGTGCGCGCAGGCGACATGGCTCTGCACGGGCTGGAGGACCGGTTGCGCCGCGTTGACGAAGCAGTGCTCGCCGGCGCCCGCTCATCGCTGACCGATGAGGAGGCGAAACGGCTGCGGGAGGATGCGGATGGCCGGCTGGCGGGACGTGAAGGACGCATGACCCCTGAAGGGTATGCATCGACCCGCGCCGCCGCCGAGGGGACGACACTCCGGCGACTCCGTGCTCTCCCGAGGCTGACTCTCTTCGACTGAACGGCAACCCCCCGCCGCATGGATCCCAGGATTTCCTTGATCCTCCGCCGCCGAGGGGCGTAGGATGATGGTCCCGCCTGGGGAGCCGCGTAACCGGACGGTTTCGTGCGTCGAGCCTGCTCCGCGACATCTCGATCCGGGACGATTGCCCTCGGTGCCGCGCTCGGCATGGCGGCGGGCCTCGCTCTCGCGCGAAACCATTCCGCCGGGACATTCCTGGCTCTCCTGCCTGTTGTTCTGCTCGCCTCGCTGCTCATCATGCGGGGCAGGCCGCTGTGGGGGAACCGGACCCCGCGGCGATCCACCGGGTTCCTGTGGGCGCTGGCGTTGATCGCGCTGACCTTCCTGCTCGGTGCGGGATTCTCGATCATCCACTCCCGCAACAATCCGGTTCCCGATCTCCTCGCCACCTGGCGCGCGCACGGCTTCGAGCCGTATCACACCCCAGTCACGCTCCGAGGCCGGCTTCTCGATCTGGAAATTCTGCCAGGCGATCGGGCGGCCCTGTGGCTCCGGTTCGTCGATTACCGGATCTCCGGCCGCCCCGGACTACGCGGATCCGCCGGCAGGCCCGTGACGGTGCGGCTCACGACGCCATGGCCGCCCCTGGAGGGGCGGGCGCACTGGCGACCGGGCGAACGGCTCGAGATCACGGCGCGTCTCGGACCCGCTCGGAGCTTCAGAAACCCGGGCGCCTTCAATTACGGGTCCTATCTTCAGGGGCGCGGGATCCATCTGACCGGAACGATCAAGAGCTCGCAGCTTGTGCGGCGGATCGAGGGGGAAAAAGGAGGCCGTCGGTTCATCACGCCGGCGATCCGGGCCCGGCTCGTGGCCAGCCTGCGGCGTGCTGCCGGAGCAGAAAACGAAACGACCGCGGCATTTCTCTCGGCGTTGCTCGTGGGGGAGCGATCTGCGCTGCCGGCACGGCTCGAGGCGACGCTCAGGCGCGCCGGTGTTTACCACATCATCGCCCTGTCGGGCCTGCACGTAGGGCTGGTCGCCCTCCTGGCCGCCACGCTCCTCAGGCTCCTCCCGCTTCGGATCCGTTCCCGCCGAGGCCTCACGACGCTCGCCATCGTGGCGTACGGAGCGGTCGTCCGGGGGAGCGGCTCGATTCAGCGGGCAATTCTCATGGGGCTCCTGCTCTTGAGCGGCGGGATTGCGGGACGACCAGTCTCGGCGCTCGGGGCGATCGCCGTATCCGCCATCCTGCTCCTCATACGGCGGCCCGTCCTGATCGAGGACGCCGGATTCCAGCTGACGTTCGGTGCGACCCTCGGCATCGTCCTGCTCGCCCCGCAGCTCCCTGATCCGAGCCGCTGCAGCCTCGCCCGGCTCGCGCTGCAGCCGCTCGGCGTTTCGGCCGCCGCGCTGGCCGGCATCACCCTGATCACGGCTTTCCACTTCCACACCATCACGCCGGCCGCGCTGCTGGGTAACCTGGCGGCGGTGCCGATCGCCTCACTTCTCCTCTACCTCGCCATCCTGATCGTCGCCATCGAACCGTTAATTCCGGGAATCGCTCGCCTGGCCGCGTCGACCGCCGAACATCTTCTGGCATGGCTCGAGACGGTCTGCCGGATTGTCTCCTCGCCGGAGCTTTCATCCTTTTACGTCTTGCCTCCTTCATCGACGCTCGTGATCTGCGGAGGAATCGCCCTGATCGCAGCCGGTGTGTATCGCGGACGCCCTGCTCGGATCGCATCCGCGGTGTTGTCGATCGTGTTTCTGGTGGTCGCGACCAACGGCCGTTTGGAAAAGCGTCACGGCGGGAATCTCGAATTGATCGTCTTGGACGTGGCGCAGGGGGATGCTCTCCTCCTCCGTTTTCCCACCGGCCTCACAATGCTGATCGATGCGGGCGGGTTTTCGCGCAGCCGCTTCGATGTGGGGGAGCGTGTCGTGGCGCCGGCGCTGCGGGCTCTCGGACACCTGCGCATCGATATCCTGGTGGTCACGCATGCACATCAGGATCATCTCGGAGGGGCGGCGACAATCCTCGATCAATTTGCACCAGGTGCCCTGTGGCTCGGCAGGATGCCGGATCGGCACGCGGCGCTGGAGAAGCTGGTGGCGCTGGCCGAGGCGCGCGGCATCCCCGTCGTCCGTCCACGCGCCGGTGTCCGGATTCGGACCGGGGGGACCCTCGTGGAGGTGCTGCACCCTGGTCGGATGCCGGGTTCCGGATCGCGCAACAACGACTCGCTCGTGCTGCGCATCCTCTACAACCGGCGCGCGCTCCTCCTGACCGGCGACCTCGAACGGGAGGGGGAGGCAGGGATCGTCAAGATGGCGTGCGCATCGGCGCGTGCGGATCTATTGAAGGTTGGCCACCATGGAAGCCGCACCTCGACCACGTGGGATTTTCTCGACTGCATCGATCCCCGGTGGGCAGTCATTTCGGTCGGATCGACAAACCCCTGGAATCATCCTGACTACGCCGTTCTTGAGCGCCTCAGGGGACGCGGGGTCACTGTTTACCGGACCGATCGAGAGGGGTCACTGATTTTCTCGACCGACGGAGAAGGGCCCTGGCGCGGGCGCCGCCTCATGGAGGAGATACGGTCAGCCGGACGATCCGATGACGAATGAAGGGGAGGAGGGGATGAAGCAGAGAATAAAGATCAGAAGCGCCAGCCAGGCAACGAGGAGACGTCCGCGACCAAGCCCCGCACGCTCGTCCAACAGCGGCGGATGAGACTTCCCGATGAAAACGAATACGAGACCAAAGAGGATCAGGTGAAAGCCGCTCATCAGGACGCCGATCAGGATGAGCACCAGCGGACCGATGCGAGAGACCAGGCGATGCGCTCGGCTCGACAGGGCGTAAACCATGTGTCCCCCATCGAGCTGCCCGAGCGGAAGCAGGTTCAGCGAGGTGGCGAACAGCCCGAGCCAGGCCGCCGCGATGGTTGGATGGAGCTGGATGCCGACCGCCCCTTCCATGTCGAAGAAGAGCGGAAACAGGATCATCAGGAGGGGACAGGGCGGGAGAAGCATCTCTCCCTCGCGCGGGAGGCTCTGGACGACGGTCGATTGGGTCAGCCCATAGATCAGGATCGGGAGAGCGACGATGAAGCCGGCGATCGGCCCTGCCACACCAATATCGAAGAGAGCCGTTCGATCCGGGATCAGCGAACGGATCCGGATGACGGCTCCGAAGGTCCCGAACGGGTTAGGGCCGGGGAGGAAGAACGGCCAGGTGGCATCGACACGATAGATCCGGCAGGCGACAAAATGTCCCATCTCGTGAGAACCGAGTATGGCCATGACCGAGAGTGCATAAGGAAGGCCACTCATCAGGCGCGCCGGGGAGGCCGCTACTTCCAGAAGGGTACGCCAGCTCCACTCCTCATGCGAGAGGAAGGCCCCGGCGATTAGAGTTGAGTGCAGTGTTGCCAGAAAGAACAGGAGGTTAACAGCGGGGTGTGTTCGCTTCCGCCTAACGAGTGGTGGGAGAGGAATGGAAGGAGGGTTCGGGCGCTCAAACGCCGATCGTTCCGCGAGGTTCGGCCATTCTGATGACTGGATCCGGTCCATGCACTGGCATTCTAGCGCCTGCCGGGCATCGAGGCTCGACCGGCACGCGGCTGGCTGAGCTTATTTGAGATTTCGGAGATTCTTGCCCGGCTTGAACCGTATCGTCTTGCCCGGCGGGATCCGGACCTCCGTGCCGGTTCGCGGGTTCCGACCGATTCCCTTCTTCCGTGGTTTCACCTGGAAGACGCCGAACCCGCGCAGCTCGATCCGCTCGCCACGACGCATCGACTCCTTCATCGCATCCAGGATCGCCTCGACGGCCACTACCGCCTTGACGCGGGTGACATCGGCTGTCTTGGCCACGTTATTGATGATATCGGTCTTGATCATACGCTCCTCCGGCGGACTCCAGTTGTTGGCCGTAAGTTACTGAAAGTATAGGCAGGTACAGTTTCCCTGTCAAGAATGATCCGAACAGGACGTATGATATATTCCACTCTCTTTAAAGGACTTCTCCATCAGCAGCGAGGATCCTCCCCATGCCACTTCCGGTGGTTGCCATTGTCGGAGCACCAAACGCTGGCAAGTCTACTCTTTTCAACCGTTTGCTGGGTAGGCGCAAGGCGATCGTGGCCGAAATGCCGGGGGTGACCCGCGACCGTATCACGGGGGAGGCCGAGTTCGAGGGTCGCCGCCTGATCCTGGTCGACACCGGGGGTCTGATCCCGGGAGAGACCGATGATCTGACCCGGCAGGTGCGGAATGAGGCGCTGAAGGCGGCCGATGGGTCGGACCTCATCCTGTTCGTTATCGACGCCCGGGCGGGCATCACAGCTATCGATCTGGAGGTTGCCGGGTTGCTCCGCTCGTGCGGACGGCCGGTCCTGTCGGTGGCGAACAAGATCGATGCGGCCTCGGTGGAGGGCCTCGAGCTCGACCTCTACCGTCTGGGCCTTGGCGAGGTCATCCCCCTCTCCGCGGAGCAGGGGCGCGGCCTCGACCTGCTCGTCGAGCGGGTGAACAGCCTGCTACCGGAGAGCGAGGTCCAGGAGTCGCAGTCTGCGATCCCTCTGGCGCTGATCGGTCGGCCCAACGTCGGGAAATCGTCGTTATTCAACCGCATCGTGGGAGAAGAACGATCACTCGTCGACCCGCAGCCCGGCACGACGCGCGATCCGGTTGACGCGACATTCACGCTGCGGGAGACCTGCTACCGCATCATCGATACCGCTGGCATACGACGCCGCGCCCAGACCGGCGACATGGTCGAATGGGTCAGCGTCGTCAAGGCCAGGCAGGCGCTGGACGAGGCCCAGATGGTGATCGTTCTCGTCGACATCTCCGGGGAGATCAGCCACCAGGACCAGGCGCTGCTCGGTCTCGTAGCGGAGCGTCGCACCCCCGCCATCCTGGCGCTGAACAAGATCGACCTGCTGGCCGACCGGGGACCCGAGCTCAACGACAGGATCGAAGGGGTGCGTGACGCCATGCGTTTCTCGTCACACGTCCCGGTCGTGCCGATCTCGGTCCGAACGGGGGAAGGAATTCCGTCGCTTCTCGATAGGTTGGAGTATCTGCGAGATCAGATTCACCGGCGCTTCACAACAGCGCAACTCAATCGGGCGCTGAACGCCATCGTCAATAAGAAACATCCACCCTCCGACCGGGGGAGGCCGGTGCGCTTCTTCTACATGACGCAGGTCGGCACGGCCCCGCCACGCTTCATGCTGTTCAGTAACGGAGGCCGCGTCGGCGTCGCCTACCGGCGGTTTCTCGTCTCGCAACTGCGCGACCACCTCGGGTTGGACGACTCTCCACTCGCGCTTCGCATTCGACGGCGCCCCTCATCGCGTTGACTCGTTCCGGGGCGGATGCTATATTGCCGCGCCGGCGGAGACCGCATGGTCCTTTTTAACTATTCCACTCGTGAACTGACTGCCAAGATCGTTTACTATGGGCCCGGTCTCTGCGGGAAGACGACCAACCTTCAGTACATCTACGAATCCCTCCCGGACAACATCAAGAAGGGCAAAATGCTCTCTCTGGCGACCAAAACGGATCGCACGCTCTTCTTTGATTTCCTGCCGCTCGAGCTC
>JAPUIN010000001.1 GCA_027297005.1 Acidobacteriota bacterium | reverse complement strand
TTACCGTCCCACTGCTAACAACATCGATACAATTGGGATCGAAACCACACGACTGCAGCTGCACCATCACCCATACTTCATAGTCGTGCCCAGGTTCTAGTCGACTGGCCTGAACTTGGAAAACCTGTACTGACCCCGTCTGTCTCAGTTGCGTGTTCACGATACCCTTGGCGGATGGCTCGAACCTCTCGGTGGCGAACCTGTCATTCATTTCGTCTTTTTCAAATCTCGGAGCGGCAAGAGCCGGCAGCGAGAACAACAAGAGCACGGCAACCCCGGCGAGCACGAACTGGAATACTGGCCTTTCCTTCCTCATGGTTCCCCTCCTCCAATTAGAAGTTGGATTGAACGCCTCCTCAAATCGACCGCAACACGACTTCTCCTGCAATCTACTCACGCGCACCCGCCTGCCACCCGTACGGTTCACGCCCGCTCACGCGTCCCTTCCCGGCCGGAATCAACTCCCGAAAGCGTCAACACTTTCGGTGAAGAAACGCCTCTCGACGTCGTGTCTCGTTTAGATGTCACTTGGGACGTGTGTGGTACTGTCTATACTTCCGGGAACTACAGATGTCAACATAATTTTCTCAGACGATATTTCCTACTTTCTTTCAATCGAACCATCGAGCCCGTTCGTGACTCGGTAAATGCACTACGCCTGCCGAGAGGCATCGTGTTAATCCCTTACTCCAATCCCTTAGGTACACACGAGTGCACACTGTTCGTGTGATTGACAGCGGTCATCGCGACAGTATCAATCAGTCGACCTATCCCGGTACCCGCGGAGCCAGGCGCACGCGTGTCCAGGGGCTGCTGCAACGATAAGGGACACGCTTCGCGAGGCAATCCATAGAGGAGATCCCACCGACGATCTGTGTGATCGTGGGATCACAACCGAGCAAAGACTGCGGGACGGCGACATGGTCGACCGACTCGCGCCGGCTCGCCTATCTCTGCTGGGATCATGAATCCACCACTCTATACTTGATGAGCACGGATGGGGCGCTGCCCTCTGAGGCCCTGCTCGATGAGCCCGCTCCCATCGCACTGGCACTCATCAGGTTCTCAGCCACGGGCTCGCACGTTTTCCTGCGTCGGACCGACGCCGAGGGGACCCTGGCGCTCGTCTAGGTGTCGATCGGATCGACCGCCGGTTCCGAGCAGGCCGCACAGCCGATCCCTATGGAAGAAGACGATTGGTCCCGTGTGAATATTTCCGTAGACGGCCCCTGGCTGGCCTACACATCCGACGAGGCCGGGCGGCGGGATCTGTTCGTGCGGGAGGTGTAGGGCGGCGGATTGGTCGGGCCCAGAGTCTGGTCGTCAACTGAGGTCGCCAACTGGGCAGGCTGGCGCAATCGATTGGTGAGGATCGTTACGACCGGCTTTTCACTCGGAGCAACATGTCGCAGCTCTTCTCGATCGAAGTGGCCACCGAGCCCTCGATGTGGATTGCCGAACCCCGGAAGCTCGACATCGATCTGTTTTCTCTCGGCGTCAAGGCTGTCGATTCACTACCCGACGGCCGACTTCTCATCGTACGCACTCCCGATACCGGAGAAGGAGCCCCGGCGTTGCTCCTGGTCCTGAACTGGACAGAGGAGCTCACCAGACGGATTCCGGCCTCTGGCGGGTGATCCATCCGCTCGGTACCGCTTCGACCTCGAGACCCGCGTCTCGATTCTCACACCTCATCCCCGGACAGGCTCCCAGGGGGCAGCCGGCCTAACTTTTCTGCCTGATCCGGGATCAGAATGCCGTAGAATTGGGTCATGGATCACTCCTCGGCATCGTACCCGCAAGGACCGCAAAAACGAATTGCCGGCTGTCCGCTCGAGCTCCTCACGTCGGCGGCCGGGCGCCTCGCGGCTGTCATGAAGGCCGATCTGCACTGGGGCGACCGGGTCATAGTCACCACAAAGAACTCCGTTTACTCGCTCTTTGCCGTCGAGGATGGGACCTTCTGGGTCACGGGGGGATGGTTCGACCGGCACTCGTGCTCACCGCACCGGGTGTGGGTCAACGGCTGCACCTTCGGTGGCAGCGCGATATTGACGGACGTCGTGGCCGCACCCGGCCTCTTCCTGGAGTTCGACAACAGCGTGACCACGACCCGCATCCGGGAAGCGCATGTCCTGCGTGGCGACCCCCGCCCCATGTTCCACTGAGCCGACTCCCCCGATCGCGTGGACGACCAGGTCGGGACGCTCTCCCAGCCATCGGCCGCCAGAAACGGACGGTTTCTAAGGATATACTTCAGCCATTCCGAATGCGGGGATGAAACCGACGGCCGTGACGATCGACGGAGAGAGAAGACCGCGGCCAACAGCAGCAAGATGAGAGGAGGGGTGGGATGAAACAGGTGACGATGAGATTGCGATCCGGCCGTCCGACGGTTCTCGGAACGGCCATGC
The DNA here is from genome assembly GCA_027297005.1 of Acidobacteriota bacterium. Next base: position 1,834 of record JAPUIN010000001.1, on the reverse strand, counting down.
TGATCGTATGGAGCGGGGGGATGATCCTGGTCGGCGCGCTCATTTCCGAGTTCGGCCCGAACCAGTCCCGGGCGGCGGAATCGGAGCGCACCGTGAGGCTGGATCGTGACCGTCTCGGCGGCGCCAACCTGGGATCGTTCGAGCCCTACGAGCCGGAAAACGGCGATCTGATGGCGCGCGGGCACAGCTTCTTCACGAGCAAGGATGGGAAATTCAGTCTGGGAGTGTGGGAGACCAAGGCCGGCATGCTGAGCATCCCGGAGCCGTATACCGTCGATGAGCTGATGTACGTGCTCGAAGGGAGGATCGTGCTGATCGACAGTGAAGGCAATCGGGAGGAGTACGGTCCCGGGGAGGGGGTCGTTCTGCCCATGGGATGGACCGGAACCTTCTCCGTTCCCGAGGGCGCGCGCAAGATCTGGGTCTCTTACGAGGGGAAAGAGAAATAACCCTGCTGGAGCGGCGAGGACCGATTCTCGCAGCCCTGCTCGCAGCCTGCGCCGCCTTGCCCGGCCTGTGGATGCCTTTCATCTCGGACGACTGGGCCCACCTGGCATCGATCGCGGAGGGTGTGTCGCACCACACCCCGATGGGTTATTTCCGTCCCCTGACCCTGGCGAGCTTCCATGCCGAACTGAGCGCCTGGGGGGCATCACCATCCTTGTTTCACCTCACCAATCTGCTGCTGATCTCCGGCGCGGCGTTTCTCGTGGTCGTCCTGATCCGCCGTTACACCGGCGACGGCGCGCTGGCCGGGGGCGCCGGCCTGCTGTTCGCGCTGCACCCCTGGCATGTCGAGAACGCCGCCTGGATCGCCGCCCGCACCGATCCCCTCTTCAGCCTGTTCCTTCTCGGAGCGCTCCTCACCTACGACCGCTGGAGGGGCCGGCTCCGCGGGCTGCCGATCACGTGTCTCGTTCTCTTCGAGGCCGCGCTGCTCGCCAAGGAGACGGCGATCGTGCTGCCGGTCTTTCTTCTGGCGCTCGGGCTGATCGATCGATCGCGGCGGGCGACCTCGGCGGAGTGGGTGCGGGGCTATCTGCCGATTGCTGTGATCGCTCTGGCGCATTTCCTTGTCATGAGGCCGCTGGCGATCGGAGAGACCGGCCTGCGGGTATTGAGTGGATTCGGAATGTACTGGGGGAAGAAACTGATGGGGTTCGCGGTCGCGGCTGTCCTTCCACTTCCCCTCGAGATCCTGGAGAGCCGGCCGCTCCTCTGGGGTCTCCTCGGCGCCACCATCGCCGGCACGCTTTGCATCGCGGTATTCATCCGCACGCGGCGAATCCCTCTGATCCCCCTCGCGGCGACCTTGATGTTCCCGATCCTCCTCGGCCCCTCACTGATCTCGTTCCAGGAACGGTTCCTGTTTCTACCGAGCGCGGCGTCGGCGCTGGCGCTGGCGTCGCTGCTGCGCGCCTGTGGACGGCGGGTGCGCACGGTCGGCATCCTTCTGCTGGTCTCCGGCTGGCTTTTTTCGTCGGGTGATCACTGGCTCGGCTGGAGGGAGGCAGGTGTCGCGAGTTCCCGGCTTGTCAACGATCTCACGGAGGCCAGCCACCGCCCCGGTGCGGAAGAGATCGTCGTTGCCAACATGCCCCACCGCGTCCGCGGAGCCCCGGTCGCCGGCAACTTCGCCGCTGCCCTGCAACTTTCCGGTGGACGCCCGATCAAGGTGATCCCCGCAACTTATGTCGACTACCCGACAGCGTCCTCCGATTTCCTCACGGATCGGCCCGAGAGCGGATCCGGGAGACCCGCCCCCTACGCCGAGGTCCGCCTCCGCATTCCCGACGAGCGGTACGCGCGCCTTGTCTCTCCTCTGCAACGCGGT